>CAXTVL010000085.1:0-9049 GCA_964247515.1 uncultured Acetobacteraceae bacterium
CGACCGGGCCTCGCTGCACGCGGCGCTCTCCGGCATCGACGCCGTGGTGAGCTGTGTCCTGGCGAGCGGGACGCGGATGGTGGAAGCCACCCGCCTGCTGTGCGAGGCGACGCGCCAGCACGCGCTGCGCCGCGTCGTGCTGATGAGCTCGATGGCGGTGTACGGGGCGGCCGAGGGGGTGGTCGACGAGGGCGCGGCGCTGGCCGGCGCCGAGCTGGGCGCCTACGGAGCCGCCAAGGTCGCGTGCGAGCGGATCGCGTCCGCGGCGATCGGCGGCGGCGCGCCGGTCTGCGTGCTGCGGCCCGGCATCGTCTACGGGCCCGGCGGCGAGCAGTGGATCGGCCGCTTGGCGAGGCTGCTGCGGGCCGGACGGATCGGCGACCTCGGCGCGTCGGGCGACGGCATCTGCAACCTCGTCCACAAGGACGATGTCGCCGGCGCGGCGCTGGCGGCACTCTCGGCGCCGGATGCGGCGGGGGAGGCGTTCAACCTGAGCGACGGCGCCAGCGGCACCTGGAACGACTTCATGACGGAGCTGGGCTGCCTGATCGGGGTGCCGGTGATCCGCCGCGTCTCCGAGCGGCGGCTGCGGTTCGAGGCGCGGGTGGCGGCGCCGCCGCTGCAGCTCCTGAAGCTGGCGCAGGCGCGCGTGGCACGGCGCGCGCCGGTGCTGCTGGACCCGATCCCGCCATCGCTGCTGGCGCTGTGGCGGCAACGCATCCGGCTGGACAACCACAAGGCGGGTTCGCTGCTGTCGGTGGACTGGACGCCGCGCGCCCGCGGCCTCGCGCAGTCGGCGGAGTGGGTCCTGGGCCAGGCGGCGCCGCGCCGTCAGGCGGGGCTCGGGCAGGGGTTGCCGACATGATCCAGGATTTGCACGAGTTCGAGTCCGGGGCAGGGTTCGCAGCCGACATCTGCATCGTGGGCGGCGGCATCGCCGGCATCACGCTGGCGCTGCGGCTGGGCGAGGCGGGCCGCTCCGTCGTGCTGCTGGAGTCGGGCGGCGAGCGGGCCGAGGACGACACGCAATCGCTCTACGACGGCGAGGTCGCCGACACGGCGCTGCACGCGCCGACCATGACCTACCGGCAGCGCCGGCTGGGCGGCACCAGCGGCATCTGGGGCGGACGCTGCGTCCCGTACGACGCCAGCGACTTCGAGGCGCGGCCGTGGATCGCCGGGAGCGGGTGGCCGTTCGGGCTCGACGAGTTGCTGCCGTTCTACCGCGAGGGCAACCGGCTGTGCGAGGCCGGGCGCTACGCCTACACCGTCGAGCAGGCGTTCCCCGGCGGCGTGCGCCCGATCATCGGTCAGTTCCACGGCGAGAACTTCTCCGACGACACGCTGGAGCGGTTCAGTTGCCCCACCGATTTCGGGCGGCGCTACCGCGACCGGCTGGCGCGCAGCCGCACCGTGCGCGTGCTGCTGCACGCCAACGTCACGCAGATCGTGGCCGACGCGGCGGGCGTGGTCGAGCGGGTGCTGATCAAGACGCTCACCGGCAAGGATTTCAGCGCCAGCGCCGCGCGGTTCGTGCTGGCCACCGGCGGCCTTGAGGTGCCCCGCCTGCTGCTCGCCTCGCGCGAGCACCACGCGGCGGGGCTGGGCAACGGCCACGACTGGGTCGGGCGCACCTATATGTGCCACATCGCCGGCACCATCGGCGTGGTGCGGGCCAAGCCGGGGCGGGCGGTGTCGCACGGCTACGACGTGTCGCAGGAGGGCATCTACTGCCGGCGGCGGTTCGCGTTGCGACCGGCGGCGCAGCGCGCCATGGCGATCGGCAACTTCGTGGCCCGGCTGCATCATCCGCGCATCCCCGACCCGTCGCACCGGACCGGCTTCCTGTCCGCCCTGTTCCTGATGAAGCCGTTCATCAGCTACGAATACCGCAAGCGCCTGCACGGCGACGGCGTCACGTCCCGCGCCGCCACGCTGCGCCACCTGCGCAACATCGCGCTCGACCCGTTCGACGCCGCGGGCACGCTGCTGCACCTGGCGCGCAAGCGCAAGCTGGCGCAGCGCAAGTTCCCGTCGATCATCGTGCGGCCGAAATCCGGCGCCTACAGCCTCGACTTCAACGCCGAGCAGGAGCCCAACCGCGACAGCCGGGTGAGCCTCGCCGCCGAGCGCGACCGGCTCGGGATGCAGCGCATCCGGGTCGACTGGCGCCACAGCGCGGGCGACATGCGCACCGTGCGCAAGGCGCTGCACGCGCTCGCGCACGATTTCGAGGCGTCGCACGCCGCGAGCCTGCAGTTCGACGACGCCGAGGTGCCGGATTGCGCCCTGCGCGACGGCGCCTATGGCGGCCACCACATCGGCACCACGCGCATGGCGATCTCGCCCCGCGACGGGGTGGTGGACGCCAACTGCCGCGTGCACGGCACGCCCAATTTATACATCGCCAGCAGTTCGGTGTTCCCGACGTCGAGCCATGCCAACCCGACGCTGACGATCGTGGCCCTGGCGCTGCGGCTGGCGGAGCATCTGCGGGAGGCCGCGTGAAAATCATCGTCGCTGTCAAATAGTCTGGTGGACAGGCGAGAGGTTATTATGAGCCGTTGCAGGCAAGGCAAAGGCTGCTAGGTCAAAAACGATGGCGGGCCGGTCAGGTTTCCCCCGCGGTGAAGTTGCGATCGGTCGCCCTGTATCGGGCCATGGTGTGTTCAACGAGGGTGGTGCGGGATGAACGTTTCCGTTCAGGTGCAAGATGCGCCGTTGCCGGCGTTCGATGACGGCGTGCTGGAAAAATTCCGCGCGGACGGCTTCGCGGCGTTCGACCCGCGCCTGCCCGAAGCCGAGCTCGACCTGATCCGCAGCACCCTGATGCGGCTGCACGAGACCGGCGCCGGGTTCGCGGAAGGCGCCCAGTTCGACGCGATCAGCGCCGAGGAAGCGGGTGCGCCGAAGCGGTTCCCGCAAATCCTGCACCCGCGGAACTTCGCGCCGCTGTTGCTGGAGACCGAGTTCTACCGCAAGGCGGAGGCGGCCGCGCAGCAGATCCTGGGCGGCAACATCCGTTTCAAGGCCGACATCTCGTTGCTCAAGCCGGCGCAGATCGGGGCGGCGACGCCTTGGCACCAGGACGAGGCGTTCCTCAACCCCGACTACGACTACAACGAGGTGAGCTTCTGGCTGGCCCTGCAGCCGACCGACCGGAGCAACAGCTGCATGGAGTTCGTGCCCGGCTCGCACAAGGGGCCGGTGCTGCCGCACGGCTTCCTGGGCGACGACCCGCGCGTGCACGCGCTCGAGTGCAAGAGCGGTTTCGATCCGGCCGAGGCAGTGGCGTGCGAGTTGCCGACCGGCGGCTGCACCATCCATTCGCACCGCACGCTGCACTACGCCGGCCCGAACGTCTCCGACCGGCCGCGCCTGGCCTACGTGCTGCTGTTCAACAAGACGCCGACGCCGGTGGCCGAGAAGCGGGCGTTCCCGTGGCTCGCGGAGCAGAAGACCGCGCGAGCGGAACGCGAGTTGGTGTGGCGGCGTCGCGGCGGCCTGCTGGTCCACCTATGGCGGCAGCGCAGGCGGATGAAGCTGTCCGACATCCGCACGGTGGCGTTCGATCTCAAGCGGTCGTTGCTGGCGTCGCGAGGCCTGCTGCGGAAATAGGCGCGCGCCCGCCCGCCGAGACGGCACGTCCCGCACGACGCGGGCGAATATGGTTCAGAAGCGGTCGAACGCGTGATTGTCGATGATGTATGAGCGTTTGACACTGGCCTGGACGGCGATGGTCGGCAAGCTGACCGCGTTCCCCATCATGCGAAACCTCGCGGTCCTGACCTTGGGGACGGTCGCGGGTCAGGCTATCGCCACGGCTGGCTCGCCGTTCCTGACACGGCTCTACGACCCGCACGCCTTCGGCCAGTTCGGAATTTTTTCCGCGGTGATCGTCACCGCGAGCTCCGCCGCGACCTTGAAGTTCGAGCAGGCGATCGTCACCGAGCGCGAGCGACGGCTTGCGCTCGACGTCGTCAGTCTCTGCATGATGGTGGCGCTGCTGATCGCCTCGCTGATCCCGCTCATGATCGCCGCGGCACGCGCCCGCGTCTCTGAGTGGTTCGGCGCCGACGTCACCAACATGCTCCTGGTGTATGGGCCGGCCTCGATCATGATCGCCGGACTGTTCAATGCCCTGCAGTTCTGGAGCATCAGGAACAAGAACTTCAAATCGCTGGCCGCCTACCAAGTCGTGCGCTCCAGCTCGGTCATCGCGGTGCAGGCGGCATTGGCAGGCTGGATAGGCGGCGCGCTCGGCCTCGTCGTCGGGCAGTTGGTGGGACAGGGTGTGGGCATCCTGATCCTCGTCGCCAGCGCCCGCGATGACGTCATGGCCGCGATCGCGCGTTGCGCCGTCGTGCGGCAGGTTTGGCAGCGCGCCTCGGCGCACCGGCAATTCGCCATCTACGGCGCGCCGCAATCCGTGCTGAACGCGTTCTCGGGCAACATACCGACCTTGCTGCTGGCAACGCTGTTCGGGACGGTCCAGTCTGGCCTGTTCTGGCTGGCATACCGCATCCTGATGTTGCCGAGCCTCATCCTCAGCGAGAGTCTTCGCAGCATCCTCTATCAGCGCCTTGCCGAGCTGCACCATCAGGGCAGCGATCTACGCCCCATGATGCAACGGAGCAGCCTATTCCTGCTGTTGGCCAGCGCCCCAATCGCGTTGGGACTGATGGCATTCGGGCCGATCCTGTTCCACTGGGTGTTTGGCGCGCGATGGGAGGGCGCCGGTGTGGACGTGCGGCTGCTGGCGCCGGCCTGGCTCATCCAGAGCGCGGTGACACCGTTTTCGGCCGCCGTGCCGATCCTCGGCTTGCAGAAGCAATTTTTTCTATTGGAAATCGCAACAACCATCCTGCGTGCCGGCGCGATCGTGGTCGGGGCCCGGTTTGGCGATCAGGACTTGGCGTTGATCCTGTTCTCGGTGGCCGGAGTGGCCGCGAGCATGGCGCTGATCGCGCTGTCATGGATCAGTGCCGCAACTTCTTCCCGGACGAATTCGATCCGAGATCAGGTAGGGACGGACGGGTTGAACGAACTCCCGGGGTGATCGTTTGGAAGGCAGCCCTGCCGTTCCGGTTCCATGCCGCCGGTCGGGGGCGTTCGGTTCGTGCCCAAGACCAGGCAGGCTTCCTACCGCAGCTTTTGATAGACCTGCTGTTGCGCTGGCCGGAGCTGATGCAGCCGGTTGAGAGTGCCGTTGGGACGCTGGCCGGTGAGGTTGCCCCAGGCCCACCAATTCGTGCCGATCGGCTGCTCCGGCCCCGAAAAGGTCGGGCCGCCTTGCGCGCCGTGCGCCCCGTTGACGTAGTCGACCAGCGTGCTGGCCCAGGCACGCTCCCCTGCCAGGCGCCCGCCCTTGCTGTCCGGCCCCTCGCCATCGAGCGACGCCCCCATCTCGCCGATCCACACCGGGGCGATGTGGTTGGTCACGAGATAGCCCCAGGCCGCGTTCATGGCGCGGATTTTGACCGGGCCACTGTCCGGGCGGACGTCGCCGATCGGGGCCGGATAGTCGTGCACCGAGTACACCACCTGGTTCGGTATCCGCAGCGTCACCGGCTGGCGGGCGACGAAGGAGAGGTCGACGATGCCGGTGGTCAGCATCGGCGTGCCATCGGACAGGTTGCCGCCGTAGCGACCAATCCCTTCGCACACGATCAGCGCGCTGGGGTTGACCTGCTGGATCGCGTTGCCGGCACTCTCGTACAGGCGCTTCAGGTCGGTGGGCGCGCCGTCGCCCCACGTGGCGCCGCCGCCGCGATGCCACAGGCTGTCCGCCGCCCGGTGCGGCTCGTTGGTCAGGTCGAAGGCGATGACCGTGGCGTCGCCGGCGTAGCGCTTGGCGACCAGCGCCCAATCGGCCACGAACCGCTCGGCATCGACCGTGCCGGGATCGCCGCAGCCGTCGGTGCCGTCGGTGCCGGGCCCCTTGTCGATCGGCAGGCCGTTGCACGGGTATGGCAGGTAGCCGTTGAGCGGGCCCGGCGTCTCGTTGCCGTGGTGGTCGAACACCACCCTGAGGCCGAGCCGCCCGGCCAGGGCCACGATCCGGTCCATGACGCCGAGTTGCGCGGGCAGGGTCGCATCGTACCAAGGATAGCGGACGCAGTTGAAGCCGGCGGCGACCATGCCGGCGATGTCCCGGGCGAGGTTGCCGGGGGCGAAATACCCCACGCAGGCGAGGCGCACCGGGTTGCCGGCCCGATCGACGATCTGGTTGCCGCGCGTCGTCAAGGGGCCGGGCGGCAACAGGCCCGTGGGCCGGCTCGCCTGGCGGTCGAGCACTCCGGGCGGAGCTGGCGTGCTGAGTGTCGCATCGGTCGCCATCGCCAGGGACACCGGCGTGGCGACGGCGCACGCGATGAGCAGGCGCAGCGCGACGACACCGCAGCCGGCGCGCCGGGGCGGGCGGGCGGCATCGGTCGAGTGGGTCGGCTTGCAAGGCATGGCGAACTCTGCTCGCGGGTTGCCGGCACGGTCCATACCGCCGGCGGTCAGGCGCAGCGTCTGCCCCGGAAGCGGGCGGGAGGCAAGGCCTGCGACGGCCGCGCGTGGCGCACCCGAGCCCAAGGCGGTCGGCGGCACCCGCAGGGCAACGTTACATCGGCACCACGGCAGTCGCGAGCGGGGTGATTTCGTTGCGTATAGCCATCGGTATTGTCTTGATGACGATCTAGCTTGTGGACAGTGATGGCGTGCGTGGCGGCAAGACATGATTACGAGGCGCAAACACATCTGCGTCGTCCGCTGCGGAAACCGTTTACAAATCGAGACGCAGCCCGCGGTTCGGGTGACTTGCGTCACTGTATTTTGTTGCCGGTGAGACGCATGATTGACGTTCGACTAAGCCAGTCTTCAGGCTTGATTGGCATCTTGGTGAGAATACCGTAGCAGATTTGCCGAGATCCGACCAAGTGGCGTGAACTCGTTTGCCTGTAGAGAAACTTAACGTTAACCACTACGTATCACAATCCGAAGTCGAACAGCGATCCTATACTGCCAGTGCGCCGGGTATTTCAGCCCGCGCAGAAATCTTCTTGCATCCCTAGTAGGTGGCGCTTACACGTTCTTGGCAGTCTTGGTTGTTTGCTCTGTCGATTTGGGGGCCATGCCGGCTATGACTCACGTGAACTCTTTCGCCGCGTCACCGCTGCGCGCCGATCAAGACAAGACCGCGTTGATAGTGGCGTCACGGCGCTGGTTCCGAGAGGGCCTTAAAGGACTGCTTCAAGTGTCTGATATTTCCGTGACGTTTGACGCGGCGACACTGGATACGGGTCTTGAGGCGCTTGCCGTCGGGGACTGTCCGGCCATCGCCATCGTCAACCTGGAAGGTGACGACAGCCAGGTCCTGCGCGACCTGGCGACCATCTCGCGGTGGCGCCCGAGGCTGTCGCAGGCCAAATGGGTAGTGCTCTGCCCCGCACTGAAGCCGTCATACCTGCTGGCGGCGCTGCGTTCGGGCGTGAGCGGTTTGTTCCACGTCGACATTTCCGAGGACGTGCTGCGCCGCGCGCTGGAGCTTGTCATGGTCGGCCAGGTGCTGTTCCCCGCGGAGCTGGCGCACCTGTTGCCGGAGGCACTGCAAGCCGAGCCGCCGGACGCGGCGGTCGTGGTCCCCGCGTGGGGGGAGCCGGCGGCGCCGCACGGGTCCGATCGCGGCGCCGGTGAGCAGGTGCCGCTATCGCCGCGCGAGCATCAGATCCTGCAATGCCTCATCGCCGGCCACCCCAACAAGGTGATCGCGCGCGAACTCGATATCGCCGAGGCGACGGTCAAGGTCCACATCAAGGGGCTGTTGCGCAAGGTGAAGGCGAGCAACCGCACGCAAGCCGCGATCTGGGCCATGAAGCAGCGCCCAGCGGCGCGCGGCAACAACGTGGTGAAGCTGCCGCCCGCCATGGGCGGCGCATCGGGCGGGTTGGGCGCGGAGAGCCGGGCCGCAGGACTGTCCGTGCTGGCCCGCGTGGCGTCCCCCATGCCCGTCGGTTTCGCGACCGGAGACTGACGCCGGACCTCTCCGTGGAGCGGGGTTGCCCGGGTCCGGCACGGGTCGCGAACGCGGGTTGAGCGCGATGCTCCGGCCGGGTCAGGTCCGCCCGTGCTCGCGGTAGTGGTGGCCGCCGCCGGCATTGTCGCCATCGGCGTCCTTCATCCGGTCGGGCTGCCCGGCCGGCTTGCCGCCACCGGCCTTGTGGCCGTGCTCCTGCTTGTTCTTGCCCGGATGTTCCTTGTCCTGATGGCTGCTCCCGGGACCTCCGAAGCGGCCGGTGTGTTCGTTCTTGTCGGGCATGTCACCCCTCCTGCGTTGAGCGGCTCAAACGAGCGAGGCACGACTTGGTTCAACGCGCGACGGTGGGCTTGACCGCGGCTGGGTGACTTGCGCAGGACGGCGTTTCAGCCTGCTTTGGCAGGTTGCCGCTCGCACAGGAGAGGTCATGCGCCCCATCGACTATTCCGGCATCCATCGCTCGACCCGCTCGCCGGTGTTCGGCCGCGACACGATCGCGACCTCGCACCCGCTGGCCTCGCAGGCCGGGATGGCGATGCTGATGCGGGGCGGCAACGCGGTCGATGCCGCGGTCGCGGCGGCGATGGCGCTGACCGTGGTGGAGCCGACCGGCTGCGGCATCGGCTCCGACGCGTTCGCGATCGTCTGGGACGGCTCGGCGCTGCACGGGCTGAACTCCTCCGGCCGCTCGCCCGCCGGCTGGACGCCGCGGCGCTTCGCCGGCCGCGACACCATGCCCGAGCGCGGCTGGGATTCGGTGACGGTGCCGGGCGCCGTCGCCGGCTGGGTGGCGCTGCTGCGCCGCTTCGGCCGGCTCGACCTCGCGACGGTGGCGGAACCAGCGATCCGCTTCGCCCGCGAGGGCTTCGCGGTCAGTCCGATCGTCGCCGCCGGCTGGCAGCGCTCGGCCGAGCTGCTGGCGGGGCAGCCGGGCTTCGCCGCCTGCTTCCTGCCGGACGGCCGCGCACCCGGGACCGGCGAGTTGTTCCGCTCCGAGGCGCACGCCCGCACGCTGGAGAGCATCGC
>CAXTVL010000086.1:0-9049 GCA_964247515.1 uncultured Acetobacteraceae bacterium
GTCCGGCGGCACGGCGGTGATCCCGGCCCGCCGGGCGCTGCCGAAATCGTGCGGCGCGATCGCGTCGAGGCGCCCGCCCAGGTCGCGCGCGATCACCCTGCCGCCGGTGACGATCGCCAGATCCTCCAGCATCGACTTGCGCCAGTGTCCGTAATCGGGCGGGTGGATCGCCGCCATTGCGGCACCGCCCCGCTCGCGCGCCGCCAGCAACGCCATCACGGCGGCGGGCGCCACCTCGTCGGCGATCACCAGCAGCGGCCGGCGGCTGTCGCCCAGCGCGGCGCGGATGCCCGCCACCTCGTCGGCCGTCTGGAGCTTGAGGTCGGTCATCAGGATGTGCGGGTCGTCCAGCACCACCCGCATCGCCTCGACGTCCGTGACCATGTGGTGCGACAGGTAGCCGCGGTCGAAATGCATCCCGTCGACGATCTCGAGTTGGGTCGCGACACCCTCGCCGTACTCGACGCTGACCACGCCGCTGGCGCCGACCCGCTCCAGCGCCTCGGCGACCAGCGCGCCGGTGGCCGCGTCGTTGGCGGCGATCACCGCGACCGCGCGCAGTTGCGCCGCGTGCGGCGGCCGGGCGCTGGCCTGCAACACCGGCAGCACAGGCGCCACCGCGAGTTCGAGGCCGCGTACCAGCTCGACCGGGTTGGCGCCGGCGGCGAGGCATTGCAGGCCCTGCTGCACCAGCGCGTCGGCCAGCACCGTGGCCGTCGTGGTGCCGTCGCCCGCCACCTCGTTGGTCTGCATCGAGACCTCGCGCACCACCTGGGCGCCGATGTTCTCGAACGGGTCCTCCAGCTCGATCTCGCGCGCGATGCTGACGCCGTCGCGCGACACCAGCGGCGTGCCCACCGGGCGGTCGATGATGGCGTTCATGCCGCGCGGACCCAGCGTGCCGCGCACGGCCTTCGCGAGCTTGGCCACACCGCGGCCCAGCGCCTCGCGTGCCGCCTCGTCGTGCAGCATGATCTTGGCCATCGTCGCCTCCCGCAGCGCTATGCCGCCTGTCGCGCCGGCCCCATGCGCGCGAAATCGAGCAGCGTCGGCTCGCCGTCCGGCGCCGGCGCGTCGACGCCGAACCGGGCCGCCAGCAGGCCGCTGCAGATGGCGCCGTTGAACTCGGCGTTGGTGTTGACCCGGCGCAGCGCCCGCAGGTGCTCCTTGAGCCCCGCGGCCGGCAACGCGGCACCGTTGGTGTCCACGAACGCCGGCGCTCCGGTGGAGTACGGGCCGGTCACGCCACGGCGCTCGACGTAGCGTGCCCGCAAGCGCTGGCCCGCCGCGTCCAGCGCCAGCCCGTCCAACGCGTCCATGCTGAGCGCGACCAGCGCGTCGTCGCCCAGCGTCAGCAGGTGGCGCAGCAACGCCTCCTGCCGGCGCTGGAACGCCTTCACCAGGAACGTCCGGCGCAGTTGCCCGAGATCGCCGGCGGCCTCGTCGCCGAAGGTGTCCTGGAACGACAGGCCGTGCCGCACGCCATGGTTGATGCGCTCGGCGTACATATGCTCGCCGAGCGTCGGCACCACTTGCGTCACCCAGGGCAGCGCCCCGACCTCGCTGCGCATGTCGTCGGCCATCATGAAGGCGAAGTTGGCGGCGCACCAATAGGTCGGCAGGCGGAACTCGATCGCGACCGCGCCGTCCGGATCGACCGTGACGGCGGTGACGAAGCCCAATTCCGTCACCGGCTCGTCCAGCTCCGGATCGGTGACGTGGTCGAGCCGCGCCAGGACTTCCGCCGTCCGGCTCATTCGGCGGCGACCAGTTCCGGTTGCTGGCGGAACTGCCGCAGCTTGGCCGCCACGTCGATGTCGTACAGCTTGGCGGCGTTCAGGCCGAGGATCTTCTTCTTGGCCTCCAGGGTCAGGTTGACGCCCTTGTCGCGCACCGTCTGCTCGGGCAGCTCGTAGGCCATGAACCGCTCGACCAGCCAGCGCGGCGTCCAGATGCCGTAATCGCTGCCGAACAGCAGCCGGTCCTCGCCCAGCCAGAACAGCAGCTCGGACATCACGTTGGCGAAGTAGTCCGGCCGCGAGTGGATGAACGGCAGCGCCACCGCGAGGCCGCCGTAGACGTTGCGCTCCTGCACCGCGATCCAGCAGAAATCGTCCAGACGCGGCAGGCCGCAATGCTCGACGATGAAGTTGAGGTTCTGGAAGTCGGTCGCGCAATGGTCGATGTCGGCCACGTCGAACGCGTCGCGGTCGAGCGGCGTGATGGTCGGCCCCTTGTGGACGTGGATGTTCCTGATGCCGAGCTTCTCGGCGTGTTCGAGGTATTTGTACGCCCACGGGTCGGACAGCTTGTAGCCGCGGCTGCCGCCCTTCCACTCGGCGGTGTACAGCTTGACGCCCTTGGGATGGTGCTTCTCCACCATCGCCGTCATCGCGTCGAGCCCGGCCTCCTCGTCGCGCGGGTCGAACGAGCCGTTCAGGATGAAGCGGTCGGGGTATCGCGCCTTGAGCACGGCGTTCTGCTCGACGGTGTTGAAGCCGTCGATGTAGAACTCGGTCAAGTGGGTCGGCTGCAGGATCGCCATGTCGTCGGGACCATCGACGAACAGGTCGCGCACCATCTGCTCGGCGCCGTACTTGTAGAACTTCTCCTTGGGCCAGACCTGCTCCTTCGGGCTCAGCGCCGTGTGGTAGCCGTAGAAGCAGTCGATGAACTGCGCGCCGTGGACGTTCTTCTGGTTCGCCGGGCTGGCGTCCCAGTTGTGCGTGTGGCCATCGAGGATGAAGATGTCCTCGCCGTCCTTGGTCCTGAACATCGCTTCTCTCCCTGTGGTTTTTCTTATTCGTACTTGATGTATTCCATGGCCTCGTTCATGTCGCCGAACAGCACGACGGTCTCGTCGTCCGGCATCACCATGCGGCCGTAATGCGTCGAGGTGCAGATCTCGAACAGGTAGGGCGTCATCGGGCGGCCCAGCGCCTCGCTGATCTCGTCCATCCGGAACACGATCTTGCCCTCGCCGTCGATGCGGATCATCGCCGGCATGTAGGTCACGGTGATGCCCGGCTTCTCCGCCATCACCTCGGCGATGGCGCGCGACTCCACGCTCTCGTTCATCGTCACCCCGCATTGGTGCGAGACGGTGCCCTCGAACTTCACGTCCTTCATGGACTTGAAGATGTTGTCGTGATGCGTCTGGCTCATGCTGCGCTTCCTGATTTCAGCCGATGATGGCGCGGACGTCGAAGCCGATCTCGGCGGCGATGGCGCGTAGCCGGTTGTGCGACGACTCCACGGCGTCGGCGAACTGCGCGGCCTTGACCCGCGGCTGCGACCAGATCGGCTGCAAATGGTTCGCGGCGTCGACCGCGAGCCTGCCGTGCTTCTCCGCCCAGCCGAGCAGGACCTGCCGGTTGGCGTTGCCGTGCTCCTGGTCCTGGGTCAGCATGGTGAACAGCTCGATCGTGTTGGCGAGGTTGCGCTCGTAGTCGCCCTCCGCCGCCGAGACCACCGAGGGCGTCATGAAGTCGTTCTGCGACGCCGCCAGTTGCAGCACCATGCCGCTGCGGAACAGCTCGCCCACCATCGGCTCGAACACCACGTTGGTGGCGAAGTACTGCTCCAGGAAATCGGTGGCGCCCATCACCGACTCGATCGCGAGCCGGGTGCCCTGCCAGACCGGGTCGTCCATCCAGTGCGCCTTGCCGGCGTCGAGGTCGAGGCCCTCGATGTCGAGCGCCAGCTCGCCCAGGTACAGCGTCAGATCCTGCGCGAAGCGCAGCTTGTACGACGAGTTGGTCAGGATCGCGTTGTTGATCATCTGGGTGTAGCCGTAGCGCTGCGCCTGCATCAGCGAGGTGGCTAGGCCGAATTCGGCGTGCTTGAACGCGCCGAGGTGGTCCTGCAGCACGCGCACCCAGGCGCGGTCGAACCGCTTCGGCGCGCCGGCGCGGCGGCCGTTCTCGATCACGTTGCCGACCATGCCGACGATGGTCGACTGGCGCTGGTAGTGCGTGCGCTCCCACTCCTGGTCGACCGCGCGGTATTTGTGCCAGTCGGAGCTCTTCAGCGCGGTCCAGGATTCCGAGTAGGTCGGCGTGCCGTCGGCGAACGAGATGATCCAGTCCTGCAGCAGGTAGCGCTTCGGGTCCGGCTGCACGTCGACCGTCATGTCCTCGTAGTGCGTCGCCTTGCGGCCCTTGGGCTCGAAGTAGTTGTACTTGCGGCTGTCGGAGCCGGCGAACACCGCCGAGCCGGCGGCCCCCGACTTCACCGGCGCGACCTGTTCGGTGGCACTCATTGTCTTGGCTCCCTCGATGAAACTGGCATCAGGCGGCCGCCATGGCGAGCGGGCTGGCCGGCGTGAACTTGTCGAAGTAGATGCGCTCCGGCTCGACCCCGGCCATCTGCAACACCGGCAACACCGCGTCGATCATCGGCACCGGGCCGCACGAATACGCGTCGATCTCGCCGTCCAGCGCCTCCGCGCGCAGCGTGCGCGCCACGACGTCGTGGATGAAGCCGGTCTCGCCGGTCCAACCCTCGTCGGCCTCGGCGTGAGACAGCGCCGGGATGAAGCGGAAATCGTCGATGCGCGACGTCAGCTCGGCGAACTGCTCCCGGTAGAACAGGTCGCGCGTGGCGCGGGCGCCGTAGAAGAACCGCACCGGCCGCTGTTCGCCGCTCTCGACATGGTCGCGCAGGATCGACCACAGCGGCGACATTCCCGATCCGCCGCCGATCAACAGCAGCGGTCCCGGCCGCGCCTCGCGCCGGAAGCAGGTGCCGTAGGGGCCTTTCGCCAGCAAGCGGTCTCCCACGTGCAACCCGTTGGCCAGCAGCGACGAGAACGCGCCGTCCGGATACCGCTTGACGATGAACTGCAACCGGCTCTGCTCGCTCGGCGGATTGGCCATCGAGAACGCGCGGGTGATGCCGGCGGACGGGATGGTGAGGTCGACATACTGCCCGGCCCAGAAGCGCAGCGGCGCCGCCAGCTCGATTTCGAGCAGGCGGATGTCGTGGGTGAGGTCGGTGATGCCGGTGAGCGTCGCCTCGATCGAGCGCACGGCGATCGAGCGGCGCATCAGGTCCTCGTCGTAGTTCAGTAGCTCGACGGTGATGTCGCTGTAGGCCAGCGTGCGGCACAGCAGGATGTGGTTGGTGTCGCGCTCGTAGTCCGGCAGCGCGAAGGTCGAGTATTTCAGCAGTTCGATGTCGCCGTCGACCAGCAGCGACTTGCAACTGCTGCACTGGCCTTCCTTGCAGCCGTGCATGACCGAGATGCCCTGGCGGAACGCGGCGTCGAGCACCGTCTCGCCCTCGCTCACCTCCATCTCGATGCCGACCGGCTCGAAGCGAACCGTATGCGATTCCGTGGCCATTTCGTTCCCTCGCCAGTGAAGCCGCCAGGGGCCGGCGCGGGGCCGGCCCCTGGTCTCGCCAGGCTAGTTGAACTTCGCGACCTTGAAGCCGCGGCGGTACTCCGCCACGGCGACGTCGCGCTGCTGCGGCGTCAGCGCCCGGAACGCCTTCAGCGGGCTGCCGAGCTTGTGGCCGCGGATGTCGTCGAGCGTCCACATCTGCCTGTCGTCGAAGTGCAGATGCGGCTGCGGCACCAGCGTCTTGCCGTCGTTGCGCACGAAGCCGAGATCGGCCACCGCGTCGGCCACGTCCCAGCCGTCGTAGCAATCCTCCCACTCCCGCCTGCCGCTGAAGCGGCCCATCGCGGGCGTCGGCCGGCCCTCGTACTCGGCCGAGAACGCGACCTTGTGCGTCCAGCGGCAGATCTCGGAGCAGTAGGTGTACATCTTGCCGTCGACCTCGTCGCAGCAGAAATCCTCGCGGATGAGGCACGGCACCATGCAGCTCCAGCAGCGGTGCGGGTAGACGTAGCCGACATCGGCGTTGAACAGGATGCTGGTCTCGCCCTTGTGGCTGAGCTTCTCGTACCAGCGCCAGAAATCGCCGAACTCGTTGTACCAGCCGGGATACTTGTGCTCGAACCACTCGAAGTCGCGG
Organism: uncultured Acetobacteraceae bacterium; assembly: GCA_964247515.1. Lineage (GTDB taxonomy): Bacteria > Pseudomonadota > Alphaproteobacteria > Acetobacterales > Acetobacteraceae > CAVRQM01. Next base: position 5,983 of record CAXTVL010000086.1, read on the forward strand.
TCGGTCTGGGCCTCCTGGCGCCAGAACGCCACCGGCCAGCCGACCGCGAAGAACTGCGCCGTCTTGTGGACGTAGTTCCCCTTGACCATCCGGTCCCAGGCCGCCGCCACGTCGTCGTGGTGGATCTTGATGCCGTATTTCTCCAGCGGCAGCATGTAGGTGCGGTAGTAGTCCTCGTAGATCCAGCGGTGCCAAAGCTCCGCGTAGGACTCCTTGTTCTTGTCACGGTCCTTGGTGCCGTACTCGACGATGGTGCCGACGGCGGCATCGACGATGGCGTGGTTCTGCCAGAACGCGTATTTCAGGTCGCGCTCGATCAACTGGTGGTTGTCCGGGTCGTTGATCAGCGACATCAGCAGCGAGTGGCCGTTGCCGATGTGCCGGCTCTCGTCGGACTGCACCGACAGGAACACCGTGGGCAGCGCGTAGTCGCCGTTGCGCGCGGCCTCCGACGGCATCGCCACGAACAGCGTGTTGGTGAACGCCGTCTCGGCCACCACGGTCAGGTAGATGTTGGCCGACGTGATGGCGTCGCCGGTGACGAAGCCCTCGGCGAACTGGCGGCCGATGGTGCTGGCGTAGCACTTGCCGAACGCCGCCTCGGTGATGTCGAACCCGGCCGGGTCGACGTAGTTCTCCATGTACCACTTCTTCAGGTTCATCTGGATGGTGGAGTGGCGGAACTCGTCGATCATCTGCATGGCGAAGCCGGTGCGCAGCTCCTCGCCCGGGGCCAGCTTGCCCACCATCGCCATAGACCTCGCCGCCGAGATCTCCGGGAACGGGATGATCGAGAGGAACAGCTTCATCCACTCGACCCAGCGCGGCTCGACGTTGCGGAACATGTCGCCGCGCAGCGCCGCGTCGAGCGCCCCGTAGACGCGGTTGTCCTTCTCCTCCTGCATCGGGAAATACGAGCGCAGCACCTGCTTCATCGGGTCGCGCGGCGACTTCTTGATCTTGTAGTCGGTGGGGAAGGTCATCGCCTCCTGGACGTAGCTCGGCGTCCAGCCGAGGTCGGCGATGCGGCGCGTCGCGTCGCCGATGCCGATCCCCTTCTGCGCGGTGATCTTCTTGAGGTTCAAGCCATCAGGCATGGGTGGTTTCCTCCTGCTCGACAGTGATCGGATTGCGGCGCGCCGGCGCGGAGCCGGGCGGCGTCGTTTCGATGGTCAATGCAGCGAAGCAAAACTCACGTCGGGGAAGTCTATGCCGGACCACGTTGCCTAGACAAGTCGTCGCACCCAGGCAGCATGTCCGACAATACTTTTGTGACAAGCGCTCGGCATAAGTTTAACTTCTATGGTCGAGTTATATAGGCGTTCGGCACTGACCGATAGCTGTAACGCAAACGCCGTGCCAAGCAATAGGGTAAAGCGATCCATGGTATTTTCTGTCGGTCGCGGCGCGATCGACGAGGCTTGGTGTCGGATCGTGGGACAAGGCGGCGCCGCGACTGTCGCGAAACGCGACACCTTCCGGCGCGCGTGTCACGACGCCTCGCCGCCTGGCGCGCGGCGGCCGAGCGGCTTGCCCTCGGCGATGAAGCGCGCCGCCAGCACCAAGGTGCCCATGGTGAAATCCTTGCCGTGCGCCTCGATCATTTCCTCCGCCAACTGGCCGAGGCGCTCGAACATGCGGTCCTTGGAGGCGTCGACCTCGCCCAGGGCGGCGGGTTCCACGGTCACGGGATCAGCACCGCGCGGCCGCTGATCTGGCCGTGGTGCAGGTCGTGCAGCGCCTGGTTGGCGTCGGCCAGGCGGTACTCGCGGGTGGTGAGCTGCACCAGCCCGCGGTCGGCCAGCGCCATCAGCTCGACCAGTTCGGGGTAGGTGCCGACCAGGTTGCCCACGATGGTCTTCTCGGAGGTGATCATGTCGAGCGTCGGCAGCTCGATCTTTCCGCCATAGCCCACGATGTAGTAGCTGCCGCCGTCGCGGGTCATGGCGATGCCCCGCGCCACCGCGTCGCCCTCGCCCACGAAGTCGATCACCGCCTCGGCGCCGCGGCCGCCGGTCAGCGCCATCACGCTGTCGACCATGCCGTCGTCGGCCAGCACGGTATGGTGCGCGCCGCACTGCTTGGCCAGCTCGAGGGCGGTGGCGGAGCGGTCGATGACGACGATCTCGGCGGCGCACAGCGCGCGCAGCACCTGGATGCCGATATGGCCCAGCCCGCCGGCGCCGATCACCGCCGCGAACTCGCCCGGCAGCAGGTGGCGCGACGCCTTCTTGGCCGCGCGATAGGCGGTGAGGCCGGCGTCGGTGTACGGCGCCACGTCCTTGGGCGACAGCGATCGCGGCAGCTTGATCAGCGCGCGCTCGCCGCTCAGCAGATATTCCGCGTAGCCGCCGTCGGCGTTGATGCCGGGGAAGCGGCTGTCGGTCGCGTGCATGTCGTCGCCGCGCCGGCAGGCGAGGCAGTGCCCGCTGGTCACGAGCGGGTGGCAGATCACCGCGTCGCCGATGCGCACGCCCTCGACGCCGCTGCCCACCGCCTCGACCCAGCCGGCGTTCTCGTGGCCCATGATGTACGGCAGCGCCACGTCGACCTTGGCGCGCCAGATGCCCTCGACCACGTGCAGGTCGGTGCGGCACACCCCGGCGCCGCCGATCCGCACGATCACGTCGGTGGGTTTGGCGATCCTGGGGTCGGGCACGTCCTGGTAGCGGACGAACTCGGCGCTGGTGAGGGTCTCGTCGTATTGGTGCAGAACGGCTGCCTTCACGGCTGGTCTCCCCCATTGCTGTCGCGGCCGCCCGCGCAAGCGCCGCGCCACGCGGCAACCGCTTGATCGCGTTGGCGACCGGCTCCGCGCCCTGTGCCGTTCCTGAGCGGCCGGCGGAGCACACGCGTTGCGTTTCGCAACACCGCGCGACGCGATGGCGGCGGCGGCGGGAATCGCGTTAGGGTTCAGCCGGGCGGGCCGAGACCCGCGCGGGAGGAACATGCTGCTGTCGGCGGACGACCGAATGAGCCGGGCGCGGATCGTGCTGGAGGTGCGCGGCGTGGCGGCCGAGGATTTGCTGCCGCGCGGCATCGCCGAGAGCTGGCGCCGCTGCCTCGC
>CAXTVL010000087.1:0-6747 GCA_964247515.1 uncultured Acetobacteraceae bacterium
GTGTCACCCCGCATGGTCGCGCTCGACCACGGTGAGCGCGTCCTCGAACGCCTGCACCACGGCGTCCGCTTGCGGCTTGGTCAGCACCAGCGGCGGCGAGACGATGAAGGTGTCGGCGAGGTTGCGGATCAGCACGCCGCGCTCCTGGCACAAGGCGGCCACGCGCGAGCCGAAGCCGGCGGCGAGCGGGAACGACTCTTTCGTCTCGCGGTCGCGCACCAGCTCGACGCCGATCATCAGGCCCAGCCCGCGCACGTCGCCGACATGGCGGTGGCGCGATTGCACGTCGCGGAAGCCCGCCAGCATGTGCGCGCCGACCTCGCCTGCGTTCAGGTCCAGCCGCTCGCCCTCGACGATGGCGAGGTTGGCGAGCGCCGCGGCGCAGGCGAGCGGGTGGCCGGCATAGGTGTTGCCGTGCCAGAACGCCGCCATGGTGAACTCGGCCGCGTCCTCGGTCAGGAAGGCGTCGGCCACGCGGGCGTTCATCATGGTGGCGCCGAGCGGGACGTAGCCGCTGTTGATGCCCTTGGCGAACGCCATGATGTCGGGCTTCACCCCCCAGTGCCGGCTGCCGAACATGCTGCCGCTGCGGCCGAAGCCCGTGACCACCTCGTCGGCGATCAGCAGCACGCCATGGCGGTCGCACACCGCGCGCACCAGCGGCCAGAAATTGGCCGGCGGCACGATGACGCCGCCCGCGCCCTGCACCGGCTCGGCGATGAAGGCCGCGACCGTGGCCGGGTTCTGGTAGACGATCTCGCGCTCCAGCAGCTCGGCGCACAGCACGCCCAGCGCGTCCGGGTCGGTGGTGAACGGGTTGCGGTAGGCGTGCGGCGTCTCGACCTGCACGAAGCCCGCCAGCAGCGGCTCGAAATGCTCGCGGTACGAGGCGGTGCCGTTGGCCGACAGCGCCCCCAGCGTGACACCGTGATAGCCGCGCTTGAGCGAGATCACCTTGGTGCGCGCGGGCTCGCCGGCGTGGCGCCAGTACTGCCGGGCGAGCTTGAACGCCGCCTCGACCGCCTCCGAGCCGCCCGACGAGAAGAACGCCCGCGCCATGCCCTCGGGGGCCGTCATCCGGCACAGCAGGTCGGCCAGCTCGACCGAGGGCAGCGTCGTCATGCCGCCGAACAGCGGGTAGTAGCTGATGCGGTCCATCTGCTCGCTGATCGCCCGCTTGATCTCGGCGCGGCCGTGCCCGGCGTTGACGTTCCACAGGCCGGCCATGCCGTCGATGTAGCTGCGGCCGCTGGCGTCGAAGACAGTGACGCCCTCGCCGCCCACGATCGGCAGCGGCGGGTGCAGCGCCGCGTGGCTGGCGTTGGTGAACGGGTACAACATGCTGCGGGTCAGCACGTCGTTCCGGCGGACCGGCGGCATGTTTGTCATGGCTCGACGGTAGGTGTGGCCGGATTTTCGGTCAACCGGCCAATCGCCGCTTGCTCCCGCCGCCGCTTGTGCTGTGATGCGGACAGGAGCGGCGCTGCCCGGCACGTCGTTTGCGTAGCCACTCGCCACATTCGCACGGAAGCGCCATAGCCGGATGCAGTCCACCGAACTCGAACCGCTCCCCGACACCAGGCGCGTGAGCGGGCGCGCCGCCCAGGATCCAACATCCGGCTCCGCATCGGGCCCGGCCCGGCTGGTCGAGATCCAGCGCGTCACCAAGGTTTTCGGCACCGGGCCGGGCGCGGTCACGGCGCTCGACGACGTCTCGCTGAGTATCGCCGCCAACGAGTTCTTCACCCTGCTGGGGCCGTCCGGTTGCGGCAAGACCACGCTGCTGCGGCTGCTGGCGGGCTTCGAGCACCCGACCTCCGGCGTGATCCTGCTCGACGGCAAGCACGTGGCGGACGACCCGCCGAACAAGCGGCCGGTCAACACCGTGTTCCAGTCCTACGTGCTGTTCCCGCACCTCTCGATCGCGCAGAACGTGGCGTTCGGGCTGCAGCGGCTGGGCCAGCGCGGCCGCGCGGTCAGCGAGCGGGTGGACGCGATGCTGCGCCTGGTGCGGCTCGAGCATCTGGGCCGCCGGCGGCCGGACCAGCTCTCGGGCGGTCAGCAGCAGCGCATCGCCCTGGCGCGGGCGCTGGCGCCGCAGCCGCGGCTGCTGCTGCTCGACGAGCCACTTTCCGCCCTCGACCTCAAGCTGCGGCGCGGGATGCAGGACGAGCTCAAGCGCATCCAGCGCGAGACCGGCATCACCTTCGTGCTGGTGACGCACGACCAGGAGGAGGCGCTGTCGATGTCGGACCGCATCGCGGTGATGGACCACGGCCGCGTGCTGCAGGCCGGGCGGCCGCGAGACATCTACGAGCGCCCGACCACGCGCTTCGTGGCCGACTTCATCGGCGAGGCCAACGTGCTGCCGGGGGCACTGGTCGGCCGCCCCGGCGTGCCCTCGGTGGCGATCCGGCCGGAGCGGGTGGTCGTGTCCCTCGACGACGGCGCGGGCCTGGCCGGGCGGGTGCTCGACGTGACCTACCGCGGCGCCACCACCTCCTGCTCGGTGACGCTCGACTGCGGCCCCACCGTCAAGGCCGAGCGGAACGACCTGCCCGCGGGCCTGGCGCCCGGTGTCGCGGTGCGCTGCGCGCTGCCGCCCGACGCCTTGCTGGCGCTGGAGGACTGAACGTGCGGCGCGAGCGGGATGGCGCCTTGCTGCTGGCCGGCCCGGCGTTGCTGACCATCGCGCTGTTCATGCTGCTGCCGATGGCGATCGCCCTGGTCTACTCGTTCCTGACACCGAGCCCTTATGGCGGCGTGCAGCAGCCGTTGACGTCGCAGTCCTACGTCCGCTTCCTCTACGACCGCGACCTCGACGACAGGATGGTGTTCGACACCACCTACCCGGTGATCTTCCTGCGCTCGCTGCTGCAGGCCCTGCTCTGCACATTGGCCTGCGTGGTGATCGGCCTGCCGCTCGCCTGGTACATGGCGACCCGCCCGGCGCGGCTGCGGCAGATCCTGGTGTTCCTGGTCACGATCCCGTTCTGGACCAACCTGCTGATCCGCACCTATTGCTGGGTGCTGCTGCTGCGCGAGGAGGGTGTCGTCAACCAGGCGCTCGAGGCCGTGGGCCTGATCCGCGCCCCGATCGGGTTCCTGTACTCGGACGGCGCGGTGTTGCTGGGCCTGGTCTACGCCAGCCTGCCGTTCATGGTGCTGCCGATCTACGGCGCGCTGGAGAAGGTCGACCCGCGCATGGTCGAGGCGGCGTACGACCTGTACGCCGACCGCACGGCGATCATGCGCCGGCTGGTCTGGCCGCTGGCCAGGCCCGGGGTCGCGGCCGGCGTGCTGCTGGTGTTCGTCCCGGCGCTGGGCGCGTTCCTGCAACCCGACATCCTGGGCGGCGGCAAGAAGCTGATGATCGGCAGCCTGATCCAGCAGCAGTTCACCACCGCGCGCGACTGGTCGTTCGGCGCCGCGCTGTCGATGATCCTGATGGCGTTCGTGCTGGGCTCGCTGGTCTGGGGCGCGCGGCGCCGGACCCGGGTGGGTGCCGCTTGAGCGGTCCCCGTTTCAGCAGCAGGGGTTTCGACTGGCGGCGGATGCCGGAGGTTCGGCTGGCCAGCCTGCTGGCGCTGGCGTTCCTGTACGCGCCGCTGATCGTGCTGGTGATCTACGCGTTCAACGCCAACCGGGTGGCGCTGATCTGGAGCGGGTTCAGCACCCGCTGGTTCGCCAAGGCGTTCGCCAACGCCGACCTGCGCCGCGCCGCCGGCAACAGCCTGATCGTGGCGGCGGTCGCGGCCCCGGTCTCGACGCTGTTCTCGGTCCCGGCGGCGCTGGCGTTCGAGCGCGGCCGGTTCTTCCCCGGCCGCGCCACCGGCGAGGCGCTGGTCGCGATGCCGCTGGTGGCGCCCGAGATCGTGACCGCGATCGCGACCTTGATCTTCTTCGAGGCGGTCGGGCTGCACGCCGGCTTGGGCAACGTCATCCTGGCGCATGTCGTGTTCTGCATCCCGTTCGCGATGCTGCCGATGCGCGCCCGGCTGCGCGAGATGCCGCGCGACGTGGAGGACGTGGCGCGCGACCTGTACGCGAACCGCTGGGAGGTGTTCCGGCGCGTGACCCTGCCGCTGTTGATGCCGGCCGTGGTGGCGGGGGCCACGCTCGCCTTCGTCGTCTCGCTCGACGACTTCCTCATCACCCTGATGGTGGCCCAGGCCGGCGCCACCACGCTGCCGGTGTACCTCTACGGAATGTTGCGCCTGGGAGTGACACCGGAGGCCAACGCCGCCGCCACCATCCTGCTGCTGGTCTCGATCGCCGCGGTGGCGCTGTCGTTCGCGCTCGCCCACCGTCGCAACCTCGCTCGCCTGTAACTGGAAAGGAACGCCCGATGCGCCGCACCCTCGCCGCCAGTGTCGCCGCCGCTGCCCTGTTCGCCGCCGCCGGGGTGGCGGACCGCGCCCTGGCGGCCGGCGGCAACCTGTACATCTACAACTGGACCGACTACACGGCGCCCGACGTGATCGCCAAGTTCCAGAAGGAGACCGGCATCAAGGTCACGGTCGACACCTACGATTCCAACGAGACGCTGCTGGCGAAGATGAAGTCGGGCTCGACCGGCTACGACATCATCGTGGTCTCGTCGGATTTCGTGCCGATCTTCGCCAAAGAGGGCCTGATCCAGAAGATCGACGCCTCGAAGCTGCCCGGATACGACCAGATCGAGCCGCGCTGGCGCAGCCCGGCCTGGGACCGCGGCAACGCCTACTCGGTGCCGTACGACTGGGGCGTCACCGCGTTCGTGGTCAACACCAAGATCGTCAAGGACGTGCCGGACACGCTGCAGGTGCTGTTCGAGCCGCCGGCGGAGGCGCGCGGCAAAGTGGGGATGCTCGGCGCGCCGAGCGAGGTCATCAGCCTGGCCGAAGCCTATCTCGGGATGCCGCCGTGCCAGACCGACACCGCCAACATGAAGAAGGTGTCCGAGCTGCTGGAGCGGCAGGCGCCGGACGTCAAGCTCTACAACTCGGACGGCATCATCGACCGCATGGCCTCGCGGGAGACGGTGATCCACCAGACCTGGAACGGCGACGCCGCCCGCGCCCGGGCGCAGAACCCGGACGTGAAGTTCGTCTTCCCGAAGGAGGGCGTGGTCGGCTGGATGGACAACATCGCCGTGCCCAGCACCGCGAAGGACCCGGAGAACGCCCGCCTGTTCGTGCAGTTCATGCTGAAGCCGGAGAACAGCGCCATGTCGTCCAACTTCACCCACTACGCCAGCGCCATCGTCGGCAAGGAGGCGTTCTACGACCCGGCGATGCGCGACGCGCCCGAGCTGAAGGTGCCCGACAGCACCAAGATCGTGTTCACGCCGACCTGCCCCGAGGCGGCCGTCAAGCTCATGGACCGGGTGTGGACCAAGCTGAAGAAGTGACTGGGCTCGGGAAGTGAACGCGACCCGCTTTCCCCACGCGCAACCGCCTGTCCTGTCCTGGTGCGAAGTATCCCCGGATCACCTTACGGTCATCGACGCCATCGGTCAGGCGATCCACACGCTGTACGAACGGGCGGAAATCCTGGCGGAGAAGATCGCGCTGTGCCCGGAGGGCTGCGGCGTGCTGGCCAGCGGCGGCCGGATCGTGGGCTACGGCATCTCCCACCCCTGGCGGGTCGGCGAGGTGCCGGCCCTCGACACCTTCCTGGACGCGTTGCCGGCCGAACCGGATTGCATGTTCATCCACGACGTCGCGATCCAGCCGGAGGCGCGGCGCCAGGGCGCGATGCAACGCTTCGTGGCACAGGTGTCGCGCGTGGCGCGCGACCGCGCGCTCGCCCGGCTCGCCCTGGTGTCGGTCTACGGGACGGTCCCGTTCTGGGAGCGATGCGGCTTCCGTGTCGCGGCCCTGCCGCAGCCAGCGACTTCATTCGCCGGCTACGGGAACACCGCCCGCTACATGGTGTCGGAGCTGCGCGACCGCATGGCCCCTGCCTGACCGTCTGTCGTCTCCATCCTTGGCCGGTATGCGCTATACCGGCATGTCAGTGACGGGACGAAAGGGGACCGAGCTTGGCCGACGACGACACGCCTGAGGCGGGACAGCGGCAGGATGCCGCGCGGCGGGCGGACGCCGAGCGCGACGCCGGGCGGATCGGGGCCGAGCTCGCCGGCCTCGACGACGGCTCCGACCCGTTCGCCGCCGCGGTGCGGGCGACGCGGATGCCCATGATCATCACCAACCCGCGCCAGCCCGACAACCCGATCGTGTTCGCCAACGACGCGTTCTGCCGGCTGACCGGCTACGCGCGCGGGGAAGTGGTCGGGCGCAACTGCCGCTTCCTGCAGGGACCGGACAGCGATCCGGGCACGGTCGGGCGCATCCGCGCCGCGGTTGCCGCCGCCGAGCCGATCGAGGTCGACATCCAGAACTACAGCAAGGCGGGTGCGCGGTTCTGGAACCGGCTGCTGATCGCCCCGGTCTGCGACGCCACCGGCGCCGTCGCCTACTTCTTCGCCAGCCAGTTCGACGTGACCGTCGAGGTCGAGGGCCTGGCCGCCCGCACCCGCGAGCTGGCGGAGGCGGAGGACCGGCTGCGCGCCGAGGCGGCGGAGCGCGGCCGGGTCGAGGAGGCGTTCCGGCAGTCGCACAAGATGGAGGCGGTGGGCCAGCTCACCGGCGGTATCGCGCACGATTTCAACAACATGCTGCAGGCGATCAGCGCCAGCCTGGAGCTGATGGGCCGCCGCATCGAGCAGGGGCGGGTCGAGGACGCGACCCGCTTCATGGACGG
>CAXTVL010000087.1:6757-8974 GCA_964247515.1 uncultured Acetobacteraceae bacterium
CATGGACGGCGCGCGCAAGACGGTGGAGCGCGCCGCGGCGCTGACCAACCGGCTGCTGGCGTTCGCCCGCCGCCAAACGCTGCAATCGCGGCCGGTGGCGCTCGACGCGCTGATCGAGAGCATGGCCGACCTGATCCGCCGCACCGTCGGCCCCGAGGTCGCGGTCGAGCTGCGGTTGGAGGACGGCGACCCGACCGCGCGGTGCGACCCCAACCAGTTGGAGAGTGCCTTGCTCAACCTGGTCATCAACGCCCGCGACGCGATGCCGGGCGGCGGCCGGCTCACCATCGGCTGCCGTGCCGCGCGGCTGGCGGCGGCCGACGTCGCGGGCCATGGCGCGGCACAGCCCGGCGACTACCGGGAGGTGTTCGTGACCGACACCGGCAGCGGCATGGACGAGGCCACCAGGGCGCTCGCCTTCGACCCGTTCTTCACCACCAAGCCGTTGGGCCAGGGGACCGGGCTCGGCCTGTCGCAGATCTACGGCTTCGTGCGCCAGTCGAACGGCGTGGTGCGGCTCGACAGCGCGCCGGGCCAGGGCACCACGGTGCGGCTCTATCTGCCCCGGTCCGGACCGCAAGCCGCCGCCGAGGGGGCGCCGCCGCCAGCGGGGACGGACGATGCCGGCCATGGCGAGGTGGTGCTGCTGGTCGAGGACGAGGCGGTGGTGCGGGCGCTGGCGGCCGAGCAACTGCGCGAGCTGGGCTACGCCGTGCTGGAGGCGGAGGACGGGCCGGCGGCGTTGCGGGTGTTGCGCTCGCGGGCGCGGGTAGACGTTCTGGTGACGGATGTGGGCCTGCCCGGCGGGCTGAACGGGCGGCAGGTCGCGGACGCCGCGCGCGAGCGGCGGCCGGCGCTGCCGGTGTTGTTCATCACCGGCTTCGCCGGCAGCGTGCTGGAGGAGCAGTTGGCGCCGCGGATGCAGGTGATCGGCAAGCCTTTCGCGCTCGACACCTTCGCCGCCCGCGTGCAATCCATCCTGGACACCGGTTCCGAATAGGGGGACGCCGCCGATGCAAGAGGTCTTCGCGCGCCGCGACCTGATCGAGCCGAAGGCGCTGCGCGAGCTGTGCGTGGCGTCCGACGCCGCCGGCTTCCGCCAGCTCGGCTCGCACCTGGGCGCCTTGGCGCTGACCGGGTTGCTGCTGCACGCCACTCTCGGCAGCCTGCTGGCGGTGCCGGCGTTCCTGGCGCATGGCGTGCTGCTCAACTTCCTGTATGCCGGGCAGCACGAGCTGAGCCACTGGACGGTGTTCCGCACCCGGGGCCTGAACGAGCTGTTCGGGCGGCTGTTCGGCTTCGCGCTGTTCTACCCGCGCGACTTCGACCAGATCCAGCACGGCGCGCACCACCGCTACACGCAGGAATGGGCGCGCGACGGCGAACTGGCGCGCGAGCGCTACACGCTGCTGTCGTACGCGCTGTGGATGCTGGGGCCGAGCTACTGGTACACCCGCTGGCGCCGGATCGCGCGGTTCGCGTTCGCCGTCGTCACCGAGCCATACATCCCGGCGGCGCGCCGGGCGGACGTGATCCGCGAGGCGCGCTGGCACCTGGCTGGCTATGCCGCGATCGCCGCCGCGTCGGTCGCGGCCGGCAGTTGGGCGGCGGCGCTGTACTGGCTGGCGCCGATGCTGGCGACCAAGGTCGCGCACCAGTTGCAGAACACCATCGAGCATCTCGGCCTGCCGCACGCGCCCGACATCCTCGCCAACACCCGCAGCACCCGCACCAACGCGGTCATGCGCTGGATGTGCTGGAACATGCAGTACCACACCGCGCATCACGCCTTCCCCGGCGTGCCGTTCCACCGCCTGCCGGCGCTGCACCAGAGGCTGTTCACCGCGCGCGGCACGCGGCCGCCAACCATGGGCTATCTCGCCTTCCAGCGTGGCGTGCTCGCGGCCCTCTGGCATGGCCGCACCGAGGCCGACTATCCCGACGACCGCGCCTGGATCGGCCCCGAAGCCGACGCGTGACCCTGCGCCTCCACTCAAACTTGTGGTGAAAAATCAAAGTTTTACGTCATGGCCGGGCGTGACCCATTGGTGTCCGGTTCCCGAGACTTTCCCCCGAACCCGTCATGCGCGGGCTTGACCCGCGCACCCACGCGGTGCCGCCCCTCAGGCTGGTCAGACTTGGGCACGATACTTGGGGCGACCGGTGCCGCCGGCATCGCGTGGATGGCCGGGTCAAGCCCGGCCATGACGTAATCTA
>CAXTVL010000088.1:0-8971 GCA_964247515.1 uncultured Acetobacteraceae bacterium
GGCGCGGCCGGTCCAGCTACCTCGCCGACCGGGTGGGCGACATCCCCGATCCCGGAGCGGCGGCGGTGGCGATCTGGCTGGCGGCGGCGCGCGACGCGCTGTCGTAGCGCCGGCCGTCGCGGAACCGCACCACCCGCTCGGGCGGGCACTCGACGAAGACGGTGCTGCCGGGCGCCATCCCGGCATCCGGCGGCACCTTGGCCTTGAGCACCGCCCCGCCCATCGCCAACGTCAGCAGGTGCCGGCCGCCGATGGTGATGCAGTCCCCGGCGACGCGCGCCTCGGCCCGGCCCGGCCCGGGCTGCGCCGACACCAGGACGTGCTCCGGGCGGATGCCGACGCGGCCCTCGGCGGTGTCGATGAAGTTCATGCCGGGGCTGCCGAGGAACCAGCCGCCGAACTCGCTGTCCGGGCGGTCGTACAGCTCGCGCGGGGCGGCGCATTGCGACAGCCGGCCCGCCTGCATCAGCGCGATCCGGTCGGCCAGCGTCATCGCCTCGGTCTGGTCGTGGGTCACGTAGACGACGGTCTGGCGCAGCCGGCGGCGGAACTCCTTGAACGCGCGGATCAAGGCGAGCTTGGCGTGGACCTCGACATTGGTGGTCGGCTCGTCGAACAGCACCAGCTCGCAGCGCCGGGCGATGGCGCGCCCGACCGCGACCTTCTGCCGCGCCCCCATGTCGAGCGCGCCGATCCGCAGGCCGCGCTGCGCCGAGAGGTCGAGCACGTCCAGCACCTCGTCGACCCGCTGGCGGCGCTCGGCGGCGGACAGCGAGCGGTCCCGCGCCAGCGGCAGGGCGATGTTCTGCGCCACCGTCAGCGTGCGGTACATGACCGGGTACTGGAACACCATGGCGACGCCCCGCTCGCGGGCCGACAGCCGGGTCACGTCGCGCTCGCCGAAGCGGATGCGGCCCGAACTCGGCGCCTCCAGCCCCGCCACCATCCGCATCAACGTGGTCTTGCCGCAGCCGGACGGCCCGAGCAGGCAGGTGACGCTGCCCTCGGGGAAGGTCATGCTGACGTCGTCGACCGCCGCCTTGGCGCCGAACCGGCGGGTGAGGTTGTCGAGCCGGATGTCAGGCATGGACCGGCTCCGTCGCGTGGCCGACGCGCCGCCCGCTCGCGCCGTCGAACAATGCGGCACTGCCGGGCCGCACGGCGTAGGCGAAGCGGCTGCCCGGTTCGGGCGGCAGGCCCGCGGCCGGCAGCAGGGCGACCAGCCCCTGCCCGGCCACGGTGAAGTAGACGACGTATTCGGCGCCGAGGTCCTCGACCAGCGTGACCTCGCCCGCGCCGTCGGCCCGCTCGCCCGCCGGCAGCAGCGCTTCCGGACGCAACGCCACCGTGACCGGGCCGGCGAGTTCGCCCGCGACCGGGACCGTGAACGCCGCGGTCTGGCAGCGCCCGGCGGCGACCCGGCCCGCCAGGACGTTGCAGCGCGGGAAGCCGATCAGCTCGGCGGCGCGGACGTGCGATGGCCGTTCGTAGATCGCCACCACCGGCCCGGCCTCGACCAGCCGCCCGGCGTCGAGCACCGCCAGGTCTTGCGCCATGGTCAGCGCCTCCAGGCTGTCCGAGGTCGCGTACAGGAACGTGGCGCCCAGCTCGGCGCGCATGTCCTTGAGGTCGTCCATCAGCCGCTCGCGCAGCTTGAAGTCGAGGCCGACCAGCGGGTCGTCGAGCACGAAGATGTCGGCGTTCTTCAAGATGCCGCGGGCGATCGCGGCGCGCTGCTTCTCGCCGCCGCTGAGCTGCGCCGGGCGCTTGTCCAGCAGGCCCCCGATATGCAGCAGCTCGGCCGCCTGGCCGACCCGGCGCGCGACCTCGGGGCGCGCCACGCCCTGCAGCGCCAGCGGGTAGGCGATGTTGTCGAACACGCTGACATGCGGGAACAGCGCGAAGGATTGCGGCACGTAGCCCAGCCGGCGCTCGGCCGCCGGCACCCGCGTGATGTCGCGCCCGTCGAACAGGATGCGCCCCGAATCCGGCTGCTCGAGTCCGACCAGCAGGCGCAGCAGCACCGACTTGCCGGCGCGCGGCGGGCCGCACAGCACGGTGAAGCTGCCGGCCGCCACGTCGAGGTCGACGCGCTCCAGCGCGGCGGTGCCACGGTACGACTTGCTCACTGCCTCGAAGCGGATCGCGCTCATCGGCCGAGCCGCGCCAGCACCGGCACCAGCAGGATGCCGGCGCCGAAAACGGCGGCCACCATGGCGAGGATCGCCAGCGTCCACAGCAGCGTGCGGACGAAGCCCGCGTCGCGCGGCAGGTTGCCGACCGCGATGTGCAGCAGCGTGCTGGCCATCACGGTGAGCAGACCGATCTGGTACAGGCCGAACGCGGCCTGCTGGGCGATCAGCACGAAGCCCGCCGCGATCAGGCAGATCAGCGCGAGCTCGGTGCGCGCGACCAGCTTCGACACGGTCAGACCTCGCCGCGCACGGTGCCGAACGTCATGCCGACCAGCAGGTAGCGCTGGAAGAAGTAGACCACCAGCACCGGCGGGATCAGGTAGATCGACGTCAGCGCCGAGATGAACGCCCAGTCGACGCCGCCGCCGCTGTACAGGCCGGTGCTCAACGCCACCGGCACGTTGGCGGTGCGGATGCCGCCGATGATGTAGTTGAACAGGAACTCGTTCCACACGAAGATGAAGTTGAAGATCAGCGCCGCGATCACCCCCGGCATCACCTGCGGCAGGATGGTGCGCGCGATGATGCGCAGCCAGGACGCGCCGTTGACCCGCCCGGTCTCGTCGAAGCGCGGCGAGACGCCGTCGATGAAGCCCTTCAGGATCCAGACCGAGAACGGGATCGAGAACATGGCGTAGAACAGGATCATGCCGGCGTAGCTGTCCTTCCAGCCGAAGCCCACGTACATCAGGTAGACCGGCAGGATCGCCGCCGAGCCGGGCAGCATCCTGATCGACAGCAGCAGGAACATCAGGAAATCGGTCCCGGCCGGCTTGAAGCGCGAGAACGAGAACGCCGCCAGGAACGACACCGCGACCGCCACCAGCACCGCCGAGACCGACAGGAACAGCGAGTTCGACAACTGGTGCAGGAAGCTGTCGCGGGCGAACAGGCGCGCGTAGTTCGCCAAAGTCGGGCGGAACAGCAGCACCGGCGGCGTCGCCAGGATTTGGTCGGCGCTCTTGAACGAACTCAGGATGATCCAGCCGATCGGCGCGAAGAACGCGAGTGCCACCAGCCACAGCAGCGCGTGATAGGCGTGCTGGCGCCAGCCGCCGCTCATGCGTCCGCCCGCGTGTCGCGCCAGTGCAGCACGAAGATGAAGGTCGCGGTGAAGGCGATCGAGATCAGCAGCAGGATCACCGCCAGCGCCGAGGACCAGCCCATGTTGAACGCCTCGAAGGCGCGCCGGTACAGCGTGATCGCGACCAGTTGCGTGGTGGTTCCGGGGCCGCCGAAAGTCATGTTGTAGATCAGGTCCATGGTCTTGAACGAGTCGATGGTGCGCAGCAGGATGCCGAGCATCAGGATGAACTTGCCGTGGTGCCACAGCACCAGCCGCAGCCGCTGCCACCAGGCGAGCTGGTCGATCTCGGCCGCTTCCAGCTCGGCCTTCGGCACCGAGGCCAGGGCCGCCAGCGTCATCAGCACCATGAACGGCGTCCACATCCAGATGTCGACCACCAGCACGGCCGCGAACGCGGTGCCGCTGCCGCCCAGGAAGTTGACGGTACCGAAGCCCAGCCCGTGCAGCATGGCGTTCAGCACGCCGAAGGTCGGGTCGTAGATCAGCCGCCAGAACGTGCCGGCGGCGACCGGCGTCAGCACCATCGGCGCGAACAGCATGGTCAGCGCGACCCGCCGCCCCGGCAAGCGCTGGCTGTTCCAGAACAGCAGGCCGAGCAGCATCCCGAGCAAGGTCTGCACGCCCACGCCGCAGACCACGAACAGCAGCGTGCGGCTGAGGTCGAGCCAGATGCCGCTGTCGTTCAGGATGTTGCGGAAGTTGAGCAGCCCGGCGTAGATCGGCGCGCGCCCCGAGGTCAGCGAGAAGCGGTAGAAGCTCAGCCCCAGCAGCCAGAGCGTCGGGATGGTGTTCCAGACCAGGAAGAACACCAGCACGGGGGCGAGCAGCAGGCCGGGCAGCACCGTGCGACGGCCGAGGAAGGCCGTGAAACTTGCTCCACGGCGCGCAAACGTTCCTAGGTCGTCGTGGCCGGGCTCGACCCGGCCACCCACGACGGGCGAGCGCATCAGGCCCTCCCGCTCAGGCAGGATGCGCCCCACGCGCGACCCATGGCGGCGGCGTCACCGCGTGGCTGGCCGGATCAAGCCCGGCCATGACGAGTTGGGAGTGATCGCGGGCGCCCGCTACAGCCGGATGCCGGAGCAGGCGCTCGTCGACTGCTTCGACGCGGTGCCGCTGTCGAACAGGATGTCCTGCTGCTTGCAGGCGGTGTAGGCCAGCGCGTGCGCGGGATCGCTGATCTGGCCGGTGGCGAAGGCGGTGAACGCCTCCTGCTGCACCGCCAGCATCTCGCTGTATTTCGGGTCGTGCCAAAAGTCCGAGCTGTGCGGCAGCATGTATTTGTAGGTGCGATACCAGGGCTGGATGTCGTCGAAGCCGGCCGCCGTCAGCGTCGCCTTGTCGCACGGGTTGCCGCCGCGCCTGGCGAATTCGAGCTGCGTCTCGGGCAAGTACCACCACTTCATGAAGTCGAGCGCCACGCGCGCGTGCGCGTCGTCGTTGAAGGCGTTCAGCACCCAGGGCTGGCCGCCGATGATGTAGTTCCGCTTCAGCGTCCCGTCGGCCTGCTTGAAGCCCGGCGGCGGCACCACCATCACCTTGCCCCGCATCGAAGGCGGGATCATGGCCCCGCCGACCGCCGCCCATTGCCAGGCCGAGAACGCCTTGCCCTGGGTGAACACGTCGACGATGTCGGCGATACCGTAGTTGATGGCGCCCGGCGGCTGGAACTTCAGCAAGTCCTTGTACTGGACCATCGCGCGGGCGTTGGCGTCGGTGTCCATGATGCCCTGCACCTGGCCGGTCGCCGGGTCCCAGATGTCGCCGCCCTCGCTGCGCATGAAGCTCATCAGCGGGCAACTGATGAAGTCGTACTCGCGCGAGTACTGCATCGCGGCACCGTGGTAGCCCTTGTCCGGTCGGGTGAAGAACTCGGCGACCTTGCGGTAGTCGTCGATCGAGAGCTTCTCGAAATCCTCCCAGGTGGTCGGCAGCGCCATGCCGTAGCGCGCCTTGAACGCGTCCGCCTCGCCCGGCGCTTCGAGCAAATCCTTGCGGATGAACAGCGCGATGACGTCGCCTTCCTGCGGGAAGCCGTAGCGGTTGTTGGTCCCGTCTGGGAAGATCTGGTAGGCGTCGCGCACCACCGGCGCGTACCACTCGACATCCAGATCCTTGTTCTGCGCGATGATCGGGTTGAGCGGCACGATCCACTTGGGCGTCGCGAGCGCCCCGAGCCACTGGCTGTCGGAGATGATGATGTTGTACTCGGCGCTGCGGGTCGCGAGCGATGTCGCGGCCTTCTGGAACAACTGCCCGAACGGCGCGTCGGCGAACGAGAACGAGACGCTGTAGCCGTAGCGCGCCTTCGCGTAGCGCGCGAACTCGGGCGACATGTCGACGCCGAGCTTGCTCGGCAGCCACCCGGCGATGCCCAGGATCGCCATGTCGATCGACTTGCCGGCGAGCGGGTGGCCGTTCTCGGTCTGCGCCCACGCGCGGCGGCTGGTGAGCCCCGCTGCCGCCGTCAAAGCCGCCGCCCCGCCCAGCAACGCCCGTCGCTTCATGGCCGTCCCCCAATCGGGCGCTTGGCGCGCCGCATTCCGGACATTTGATGGCGTTCGGCAACTTGGGTCAAGCAAGCGACGCGGACGCCGGGGTTAACAGCGGGCGCCGGATTCGCCAGAATCGACCGCCACCATCCCGGAGTCGCGACGCATCACCCGTCCGCTGCGTACCCATCAGGCCCAGATCGCCGCCATCGTCCGCGCGATCGCCGCGGGCGAGGCCACCGGCGTCACCGACATCCTGGCGGCGGTGACACCTGGCGGCGGCAAGTCGCTGCTGCCGGTGCTGGCCGCGACGGCTCTGATCGAGGCCGGCGTCGTCGAGCGGGTGTGCTGGGTGGTGCCCCGCGACAGCCTGCGCCAGCAGGCCGAGGAGGCGTTCGCCGACCCCGCCTGGCGCGCCACGCTCGGCCACGCCATCGGCGTCCGCGCCGCCGACAACACGCCCGACCCGTGCCGAGGCCTGCAAGGCTACGTCACCACCTACCAGAGCGTCGCCGCCGCCGCCGACCTGCACCTGGCGGAGTTCCGTCGTCACCCGACCCTGCTGGTGGTCGACGAGGTGCACCACCTGCCGGCGCTGTCCGACATGGCGCCCGATCCGCTCTCCGAAGGAGTGGAAGACGCCGCCGCCGGCTGGAGCCGCGCGTTGCAGCCGCTGTTCGAGACCGCCCGGCTGCGGCTGCTGCTGTCCGGCACGCTGCAACGCGCGGACGGGCGCGGCATATTGTGGCTGCCATACCGCACCGGGCCGCGCGCCAAGACGCGCGAGGTCGATTTCGCCGCCCCCGGCTGGGCCGTCGTCGGCTATTCCCGGGCGCAGGCGCTGGCCGAGCGCGCCGTGCTGCCGGTGGTGTTCGGGGCACTGGACGGCGAGGCCAGTTGGCTCGACGAGTCCCGGGTGGCGGTGGGGCCGCACCGGCTGGCGGCCCCATGGCCCACCGAGACCACGCGCCCGGCGCTGTTCACGGCGCTGCGCACCGGCTTCGCCGAGGCGCTGCTCGCCCGCGCGTTCGACGCCACCCGGACCCTGCGCGCCGAACGGCGGCGCGACCTGGCGCCCGGCCCCGAGCGGCGCGGCCTGGGCAAGCTGCTGGTGGTGGCCCCCGACCAGACCACCGCGCGGCACTACGGCGAGGTGCTGCGCGGCTGGCTGCCGGAGCGGCAGCGCGCCAGCGTGCAGTTGGCGACCTCGGACGAGCGCGACGCGCACGAGATCCTGGCCCGCTTCCGCCTGCGCGCCGAACCCAGCGTCCTCGTCACCGTGGCCATGGCCTACGAGGGGCTGGACGCGCCCGAGGTCGCGGTGGTGGCGGCGCTCACGCATGTGCGCAGCCGCGCCTGGCTCGAGCAGATGATGGCCCGCGCCACCCGTGTCGACCCGCACGCCGGGCCGTATGCCGGGCAGCGGGCGCTGGTGTTCCACCCGGACGACCCGCTGTTCGCCCGCTTCCGCCACAGCGTCGAGACCGAGCAGGGCACGCTGGCCAAGCGCCCCAAGACCAGGCCGCGGCGCGCGCTGCCCGCCTGGCTGCTGGACCAGCTCGCGGCGGCCGAGCGGGATGATCGCGGCATCGTGCCGCTGGAGAGCAACGCGCTGGCATTGCGCTACGCGACGCTGCGGCCGGGGCCGGACTACGCCATGCACCGCCCCGAGCACGAGGAGGCGCAGGGCGAGATGCTCGACCCGCCCTCGGTGCTGGAGCGCCGGCTGCGGCAGAAGATCGGCGAGATGGTGGCGAGCCAGGCGGTCGAGGACGAGGGCGGCCTGCAGGCCCCGCGCCGCGAGGGCCTCTACCACCGCTACAACGCCATCCTGAAGCGCCGCACCGGCGACAAGTCGCGCGCCCGGATGACGCTGCAGGAGCTGGAGGCGGCGGTCAGCTGGCTGGAGCGCAACCGCCTGTCCGACCACGCCCAGGCGCTCGACGGCGACCCGCGCTACGGCTGGAGCGTGCGCCAGCGCCGTGACTGGTCGCCGCCGGTCGGACGCGCCGCCATTCGTTCGCGCAAGTCCTGATGGCCCGGCTCGAATCGCGGCGAACCCGCCCGCTTGTCACCGCCAGGTGATCTCGACCCGTCGGTTCTCCGCCTGCGCCACGCCGCGCGCCGTCGAGACGGGAGGGTTGGTTTCGCCCTTGGCCAGGATCTGCGTGCGGTCGGCCGGGATGCCGCGGGCGATCATGGCGTGGACGACCATGGTGGCGCGGCGCTGCGAGAGCAGCAAGTTGTCCACCGGCGAGCCGACCCGGTCGGTGCTGCCGGTCACGATCATGATGACCGGGCGGTCCTGGGCGTAGATGCGCGCCGCCTTGTCCAGCAGCGCCTCGTTCTGCGCGCCGAGCGTCGCCGTCCCGGTGGCGAACAGCAGCACGGTGTCGCCGGCCGGCGTCGCTCCTGCGGCGGCGCCGCCGGGCGCCGGGGCGCTCACCGGGGCGCTCGCCGAGGGCGGCTGCGGCTCGGCCGGCTGCGCGCCGGAGCTACCCACGGACCCGATCACGGCGATACCGGCCAAAAAGCAGGTTCTGAACGATACAAGCACCGCATAGACTCCTTTCGAGTAAGGAAAGCGCACACAAACGCTTTTATTTCAGTTTGGCGTGCTCTACCTGGTATTGACTTGAATAGGCGCCAGAGGCGCTCGCAATGCGCGGGCGCGCCGTGATTGGGCGGCCTGCCCGACCGCCTTGACACATGCCATCGCGCGGTGTGTCTCCGCCCACACCCCATCCCAGCGACGGACCGCGCCATGCACGCCTACCGAACCCATACCTGTGGCGAACTGCGCGCCGAACACGCCGGCCAGGTGGCGCGGCTGTCCGGCTGGGTACACGCCAAGCGCGACCATGGCGGGCTGCTGTTCATCGACCTGCGCGACCATTACGGCCTGACCCAATGCGTGTTCGCCGCCGGCAGCGACGCCTTCGCCACCGCCGACCGGCTGCGGCCCGAGAGCGTCGTCACCGTCACCGGCGAGGTGGTGCGCAGGGAGGCCGCCACGGTGAACCCGAAGCTCGCGACCGGCGAGGTCGAACTCAAGGCCGCCTCGCTCGCGGTGCGGTCGGAGGCGGCGGTGTTGCCGATGCAGGTCGCGGGCGACGAGCGCTTCCCGGACGAGATCCGGCTGAAATACCGCTACATCGACCTGCGCCGCGACAAGGTGCATCGCAACATGATGCTGC
>CAXTVL010000089.1:0-8957 GCA_964247515.1 uncultured Acetobacteraceae bacterium
GTTCTGGATCAGCGCCACCTCGTCGCGCAGCGAGTCCATGACCGACTTGTCCTGGCCGTCCTGCAGCAGAAGCAGGGCGGCCGCTTCGCCGCGGGCGCGACGGGCCTCGATCAGCCGGGCGGCGACCGCCTTCTTGGCCTCGACGTGGCGGCGCAGGTCGGCCAACCGGTCCGCGCGCTCGGTCGCCATGTCGGAAGCGGGGCCGGCCAGCACGCGGGACAGCGCCTCGACGCCCTGGTAGTACGGCGCCAGGTAGCTCTCGTCGCCGGTCAGCAGGTAGCCGCGCTCGCCGGTTTCCAAATCCTTGGCGTCGGACAGAACGCGCTGCGCGGTGAGCAGGGTGAGGTTGTCGCGCGCCAGAACCCGCGCCGCCCGCTCGCCCAGGATGAAGTTCAGCGCGAAGCCGCCCAGCGCCAGCAGCAGCAGCACCAAGGCTGGGGCGGCGCTGCGGCCGAACCGCTGCGCCATCCGCATCGGTCGTCCGGGCACTGTCGGGTCGGTGGCTGCTTGGGCGGGCATGGCTGGAACTCTTGGTTGGAACAGGTGGGGGGCAACGCCGCAGCTTCGGTTTGGCTGCCTCCCGGCGCCGCCGGTGCCGCCCGCCGCTCATAGGGCGGTTGGCGGCCGAAACCGACCCACCCGGTCGCCGTTCTAGCGGACGGGACGCGCGGCACGTGCCGACCTTGCAACGGAGCCAGCCATGTCGCAACCACCCGGATCGCGGCCGACGGCGCCCGCCGTCGCCATCCGCCGTCCCGCCCAGGTCAACGCTGCGGAAACGCCGGGCGTCCAGGGCCTGACCATGTTGATGGTCGGCGTGGTCATCATCGTGGCACTGTATCTCGGTCGCGAGGTGCTGATCCCGATCGTGCTCGCGGTTCTGCTGAGCTTCGTGCTGGTGCCGCTGGTCTCGCTGCTGCAACGGCTCTATCTGCCCCGCGTGCCGGCGGCGCTGCTGTCGGTCGTGCTGGCGCTGGGCGTGATCCTGGCGCTGGCCGGCCTGATCGGCACCCAGATCGCCCAGCTCGTCACCGACCTGCCGCGCTACCAGGTCGTCATCCAGCCGAAGGTCGAGACGGTCCGGGCGCTGACGCTGGGCCGGATGTCGGAGGTGATGCGCCAGTTCGGCCACGACCTCGACAATACCGTCGCCAAGCCGCCGGCCGCGGCCAGCCGCACTCCCGACGCGGCCAAGCCGCCGCTGCCGGTCGAGGTCCACGCGCCCACCCCATCGCCGCTGGAACTGGCGCAACGCATCCTGGAGCCGGTGCTGAGCCCGTTGGCCACCACCGGCATCGTGTTCGTGGTGGCGATCTTCATCCTGCTGCAACAGGAGGATCTGCGCGACCGGATGATCCGGCTGATCGGCTCCAGCGACCTGCACCGCACCACGATGGCGATGGACGACGCGGCGCGGCGACTGAGCAAATACTTCCTGACGCAGCTCGCCATCAACGCCGGCTTCGGCGTGCTGATCGGGCTCGGCCTGGCGCTGATCGGCGTGCCCAGCGCCGCCCTGTGGGGGGTGATCGCGGCGCTGCTGCGCTTCGTGCCGTATATCGGCTCGTTCGCCTCGGCGGCGCTGCCGATCCTGTTGGGCGCCGCGGTCGATCCGGGCTGGTCGACCGCGATCAGCGCCGCGTTGCTGTTCCTGGTGCTGGAGACGGTGACGGGGCAGGTGATCGAGCCGACGGTCTACGGACACAGCACCGGCCTGTCGCCGTTCGCCGTCATCATCGCCGCGATCTTCTGGGGCTGGCTGTGGGGCGGCATCGGCCTCATCCTGTCCACGCCGCTGACCCTCTGCCTGGTGGTGCTCGGGCGGCACGTGACCAGGCTCGAATTCCTCGACGTCTTGCTCGGCGACCGGCCGGCGCTGACCCCTGTCGAGAACTTCTATCAACGGATGCTGTCGGGCGACGCCGAGGAGACGCTGCGCCAGGCCGAGACACTGCTCAAGGAGCGCTCGCTCACCTCCTATTACGACGAAGTGGCGATCCCCGGCCTCAAGCTCGCCGCCAACGACGCGATCCGCGGCGTGCTGACCGAAGCGCAACTCGCCCGGCTACAGGAGGCGGTCGACGAATTGATCCACGACCTCGCCCACCACTCCGACACCGACCCGGCCGTTCCGCCCACCGGCAAGGCCGAGGCGGCCGTGGCCCCGCCACCTGCCGAACGCGCGCTGGAGCGGCAGCCGCCCCCGCAGCGTAA
Source organism: uncultured Acetobacteraceae bacterium (assembly GCA_964247515.1). GTDB lineage: Bacteria > Pseudomonadota > Alphaproteobacteria > Acetobacterales > Acetobacteraceae > CAVRQM01. The sequence goes on from CAXTVL010000089.1 coordinate 2,215, forward strand.
CGCCCCCGAGATCGAGCGCCGGGCGCCGGCGTGGCGGTCGGCCACCCCGGTGCTGTGCATCGCCCGCAACGGCCCGCTCGACGGTGCCGTGGCGATGATCCTGGCGCAGTTGCTGGAGCGTCACGGCCTCGGCGCCGCCGTGGTCGCCAGCGACGCCGTGGCGCCGGCGATGATCGAGCAGTTGGACACCGGCGGCGTCGCAATGGTCTGCATCGTGTTCCTCGATGTGAGCAAAAGCTCCACCCGGCTGCGCTACCTGCTGCGCCGGCTGCGGCAGCGGCTCGGCGAGGGCGTGCCGGTGGCCACCGGCCTGTGGCCGTCCGGCCAGGCCACCCCGGAGGAACAGGCACGTCAAGATGCGGTGGCGTCGGATTTCAGCGTGACCTCCCTGCATGACGCGGTGGAGGCGTGCCTGGACGCCGTCCACGCCGGCCAGCAGCAGGTCGAGGCGGTCAGCGCCTGATGCGGTTGCCCAGCACGTAGCCGAACAGGCCGATCATCACCACGCCCACGATGTATTGCAGGCTGGTGACGAAGTAGACGAAGTGGCTGGCCGGCCTCATGCCGATGTCCGGCGTGTTGGATGTCGCCATGTTGAGGAAGCTGAAGCCGAGCAGGTCGATGATGCTGCGGTCCGGTCGCGCGCGCGCGCCTTCGCCGTGCAACAGGCTGCCGGTGACGCCGTAGAACGCCGCGAACGCCACCAGCGCCACCAAATAGGCCCGGCCCACACGCGGCAGGCTCTCGCCGTAATCGCAAAGCCACTCTGCGAAGGCATCGGCCGTGAAGCGCACGGCCTCCGGCAGCGCCTCGTGCCAGCGCCGCTCCCGCAGCGCCGCAAGGGCGAGCCGGCGCGCTTCCCGGCGCCCCATGCGGCGGGCGGCGCGGTACGACAGGCTGGCCGCCTCCGGCACGCCCAGGCTGCGGAAGTTGCGCTCCAGCGTGAGATACGCCTGCCGCGCGTCCTCCCAATGGCCCGCCGCCTGCTCGCCCACCATGCCGCCCAATTGCTCGAAGCCCATCCGGGTGGTCTCGAGCCAGGCGCCGGCGATGCGGATGTGGCGCAGGTTGCACACCGAGAGGTTGACTCGCGGCAGGATGGCGTCGGTCAGGTCGCAGCTTTCCAGGTTGGCGCCGGTGAGGGTCGCTCCGCGCAGATTGGCGCCGCGCAGCTTGGCGCCGTGGAAATTGGCTTTCTTCAGATCGGCGCCCTCGAAATCGGCGCCGTTTAGGTCGGCCGCCTCGAAGTTCGCCTCGGCGGCGCGGGCGCCGCGGAACGAGGCGTTGGCCGCCTCGGCGCGCCCGAAGCGGGCGCCCCACAAATCGGTGCCGGAGAACTCGGCGTTGTCGAGCAGCGCGCCCTCGAAATCGGCGAAGCGCAGCACCGCGCCGTTGAACCGGGCGTCCTCCAGCATCGCGTCCTGGAACTTCGCCTCGCTGGCGGCGACGGCCGCGAAGTCGGCGCCGATCAGGTCGGCGGCCGTGAACCGCGCGGCCTCGATCCTGGCGCCGCGCAGCACCGCCCCGCGCATCGCGGCACCGGTGAAGTCGGCTGCCTTCAGCTCGGCGCCGGAGAACTGGGCATCCTGCAGGTTGGCCTGCGCGAACCGGGCACCGGTCAGCGTCACGGCGCTGCCGTCCCACCACGGCGGCGGCGCGTCGGCGGCCTGCACCTGCGCCAGCAGGCTGTCGCGGTCGAGCCGGATGCCTTGCAGGGCCAACCTGCCGCCCTCCAGCGCCGGCAGTGTCAGCGGCTCGCTCCCTGCATCCGCCAGGAGCCGCAACAAAAGCTGGGTGCGTTGCTGCGGCGTGCTCTCGGCCAGCACCGCTTCGAGGTCACGGCCGGCGAGGGGAGACGGACGGTCGTTCATCGTGGGGCGATCACCGTCTGCTGGCTGATAGCTGGCTCACGGGCACGAACTCCGCACTGTCGTGCCTGGGGTGGCACTGCTAAGCAGGCCAGGCTGCAGGAGGAGACGGCATGGCAGACGGCAACCCCGACCCGACCATCGTTGACCTCGAGAGGAACGAGGTAGCACTCATCATCGGCGAAGAGGAAGGCGTGATGTCGGTTCGCGTGGTGAGCGCCACCGACATCGCCGAGGACGCACCGGTCATCCCCCGCCCGCAGGAAATCACCCTGGCGCTGGCGATGCGGCTGCTGAAGGACCCCGACTTCCACGACGACGTCCTAGACTGGTACGACGAGCACCAGGACGACCCCGATGAGGACGACCCCGAGGACTAAGCCGGCGGCTCAGTCGGCGGTCGCGCCGAGCTTCTCCGCCAGGTGTGGCAATCGGCTGCGCCGCCGTGGCGACAGCCAGCCCTGCAGCCGGTCCAGGTAGAGGTAGACCACCGGCGTCGTGTACAGCGTCAAGACCTGGCTCACCATCAGGCCACCGACCATGGCAAAGCCGAGCGGACGGCGCAACTCGGAGCCGGCGCCGTGGCCCAACATCAGCGGCAGCCCGCTCAGGATCGCCGCCATGGTGGTCATCAGGATCGGCCGGAAGCGCAGCAGGCAGGCCTGGCGGATGGCGTTGAGCGGCGTCTCGCCGTCGCGGCGTTCGGCCGAGATGGCGAAATCGACCATCATGATGCCGTTCTTCTTGACGATGCCGATCAGCAGGATGACGCCGATCAGGGCGATGATCGACAAATCGTAGCCGAACAGCAGCAGCATCATGAACGCGCCGACACCCGCCGATGGCAACGTGGAGAGGATGGTGATCGGCAGGATGTAGCTCTCGTACAGGATGCCGAGGATGATGTAGACCGCGATCAGGGCGGCGGCGATCAGGTACGGCTCGGTCGAGAGCGAGGACTGGAACGCCTGCGCCGTCCCCTGGAACGAGCCCTGCAAGGTTGCTGGCGCGCCAAGCTGCGCCATCGCCCCGTTGATCGCCGTCACCGCCTGTCCGAGCGCCGCCCCCGGCGCCAGGTTGAACGAGATCGTCACCGCCGGGAACTGGCTCTGGTGGCTGAACGACAGCGGCTGCACGCGGCCGGTGTCGAGCTTGACGAAGCTCGAGAGTGGGACAGTGGCGCCGCTGGCGCTCTTGACGTACAGCTTGCGCAACGTCGCCAGATCGCCGCGCAACCCGTCCGGCACCTCCAGGATCAGGTGGTACGAGTTGATCTGGGTGAAGTACTGCGCGATCTGCCGCTGCCCGAACGCGTCGTTCAGCGTGTCGTCGATCAATTGCGGCTGGATCCCGAAGCGGGACGCGGTGTCGCGGTCGATGGTCAGCGTGGCGGTGCCGCCGGCGAGCTGCTGGTCGGTGGCGACGTCGCGCAGTTCCGGCACCGTCTTCAGCTTCTCCAGCACCTTCGGCGCGTAGCTGTAGAGTTCGGTGGAGTCCGAGTCTTGCAACGTGAACTGGTAGAGCGTCTTGGACACCCGCGCGCCGACCTTCACGTCCTGCGCCGCCTGCAGGAACATCTGTCCGCCCTCGATACGGGCGATCTTGGGCCGCAACCGGGCGATGACCTGCTGCGCCGAGGAGTGGCGCTGGTCGAACGGCTTCAGCGTGATGTAGAAGCGGCCGTTGTTGGCGGTCTGGCCGCCGCCGCCGGCGCCGATGCTGCCGGAGAAGCCCTGGATATCGGGATCGGCCGCCAGCAACTCGCCCAGCGCGTGCTGCCGGTCCTTCATCTGCTGGAACGAGATGTCCTGGGCACCCTCGGTCACGGCGATCAGCAGGCCGTTGTCCTGGTCCGGGAAGAAGCCCTTCGGCACGGTGATGAACAGGAACACCGTGAGGCCCAGGGTCGCGAAGAACACCATCAACGTCACGAACTGGAACCGCAGCACGATGTCGAGCGTGCGGCGGTAGAAACCCAGCATCGCGTCGAACATGCCTTCGATGACGCGGTACAGGCGGCCGTGCTGCGCCGTGTGGCCCCGCAGGAAGCGCGAGCACATCATCGGCGTGAGCGTCAGCGAGATCGCCGCCGACATCACCACCGCGATCGCGACCGTGACCGCGAACTCGCGGAACAGCCGGCCGACGATGCCGCCCATCAGCAGCAGCGGGATGAACACCGCGATCAGCGAGACGCTGATCGAGATGATGGTGAAGCCGATCTCGCCGGCGCCCTTCAGCGCCGCGTCCATCGGCTTCATGCCCTCCTCGATGTGGCGGTAGATGTTCTCCAGCATGACGATGGCGTCGTCGACCACGAAGCCGACCGAGATGGTCAGCGCCATCAGCGACAGGTTGTCGAGGCTGTAGTCCATCACGTACATCACGGCGCAGGTGCCGATCAGCGCCAGCGGCACGGTGACGCTCGGGATGATGGTGGCCCACAGGTTGCGCAGGAACAGGAAGATCACCATCACCACCAGCGCCACCGACAGCATCAGGGTGAACTCGACGTCCTTGACCGAGGCGCGGATGGTGAGCGTGCGGTCGCTCACGATGGCGACGTGGACCGAGGGCGGGATGTCGGCGATCAGCTTCGGCAACCGCGCCTTGATCGCGTCCACCGTGTCGATGACGTTGGCCGAGGGCTGCTTGAAGATGATCAGCAGGATGGCGGAATGGTTGTTCTGGGTCGCCGCCTGCAACGCGTTCTCCGGCCCGTCCACCGCGCGGCCCAGGTCGCGCACCCGCACCGGGGCGCCGTTGCGGTAGGCCAGGATGACGTTGTTGTATTCGGCCGCCTTGGTGAGCTGGTCGTTGTCGTAGATGGTGTAGGCGCGGGTGGCGCCGTCGATCGATCCCTTGGCGTTGTCGACGGTGGCGTTGACCAGCATGGCGCGAACGTCTTCCAGCGTCATGCCCATCGCGGCCAGGCGCGCCGGGTCGATCTGCACCCTGACCGCGCGCTTCTGCTCGCCGCCGATCAGCACCTGCGAGACGCCGCTCACCTGGCTCAACTGCTGCGACAGGATGTTGTCGGCGTAGTCGTCGACGTTGATCAGCGGCTGCTCGTCGGACGTGAGCGCCATGATCAGGATCGGGCTGTCGGACGGGTTGACCTTGCGGTAGGGGGGCGGGCTGGGCAGCGTCTTCGGCAACTGCCCGCCGGCGGCGTTGATCTCGGACTGGATGTCCTGCGCCGCCGCGTCGATGTTGCGGCTGAGCTCGAACTGCACCAGCACGGTGGTCTGTCCCAGCACGCTCAGCGACGTCATCTGCGAGACGCCGGGGATCTGCGAGAACTCGCGCTCCAGCGGCTGCGCCACGGTCGACGCCATGGTCTCGGGGCTGGCACCCGGCAGCGTGGCCGTGACCGAGATGGTGGGGAAGTCGACCCGCGGCAGCGGCGCCACCGGCAGCAACGGGTAGGCCGCCAGCCCCACCAGCAGCAATGCCGCCATCAGCAGCGAGGTCGCGATCGGCCGGCGGATGAAGGGCGAGGAGATGCTCATGCGCGGACGGCCATCGTACCGGGTGCCGGGCGGATTGCCATCACGAGGATCTCTTCGAGTCGTCCGCCCCGCCGACGCTGACCTTGGTGCCGTCCTGCAGGCGGGACTGCCCGGCCGTGACCACCATCGCGCCGTCGTCGAGGCCGCGGTCGATCACGGCGAGCTTGCCGTCATCCTGCTTCACCTCGACCGGCTGCATCTTGACCGCCGAGTTGGCGCCCACGGCGTAGACGTAGAGGCCGTTGGGGCCGCGCTGGATCGCGTTCGACGGCACGGTGAGCGCGTGCGCCAGCGTGTCGACCCGCAGCCGGGCGGTGACGAACTGGCCGGGCCACAACCGGTCGTCCTGGTTCGGGAAGATCGCCTTCAGCTTGATGGTGCCGGTCGACTGGTCGATCTGGTTGTCGATGGTGAGCAGCGTGCCTTGGCCCAGCTCGACGTGTTCGTCCTGCGCCATGGCGATCACCGGCAGCTTGCGCGCCGCCATCGCCGCCTGCACCTGCGGCAGCGTTTCCTGCGGCAGCGTGAAGATCACCGCGATCGGATGCACCTGCGTCACGGTGACGATGCCGGTCGCGTCGGTGGCGTGGATCAGGTTGCCCGGGTCGACCAGGCGCCGGCCGACGCGGCCGTCGAGCGGGGAGGTGATCGAGGCGAAGTCGAGGTTCAGCTTGGCGGTGGCCATCGCCGCCTCGTCGCCCTCGATGTTGGCCTGCGCCTGAAGCACGCTGGCCTGTTGCGTGTCGACCTGCTGGTGCGAGGCGAAGTCGCTGCGGGCCAGGTGGGCGTAGCGCTGCAGGTCGCGCTGGGCGTTGCCGAGTTGCGCCGCGTCGGCGGCGCGCTTGGCCTGCGCCTGCGCGAAGGCCGCGGCATACGGGCGCGGATCGATCTGCGCCAGCGGCGCGCCCGCCTTGACCTCCTGCCCCTCGGTGAAGAAGACGCGGTCCAGCGTGCCGTCGACCCGCGCGCGCACCAGCACCGAGGCGAGCGCCTGCACGAAGCCGATGTTGCGCAGCGTGACCGGCACGTCCTGCCGCTTCGCCGCCACCGCCTGCACGGGAACGCCCTGCGGCGCGGGGTGCCCGGGCGGTGGTTGCTGCGCCAGGGACGCGGCCGATACCGCCATCCACGTCGCGGTCGCTAGAATCCACATCTTGGCCAATGCTCGACTCCGACGCGCTTACCTAAACCGACACTCCACTAAGCCAAACACTCCAAGGCTTCTGGCATGTGGGATGCCAATCCGCCGCGCGCATCGCCGCAGGATGGATGAAAACTTCGTCATGGCATAGCCGATCAGCGCCAGGCCGGCCGGAACAGTTGCGCGCGCGAGTTCAGCATCACCGGCGCCATGCGGTAGGCG
>CAXTVL010000090.1:0-8944 GCA_964247515.1 uncultured Acetobacteraceae bacterium
GATCGGCACCATGCGGGTCAGCACATGATGCGCCGCCAGCATCTCCAGCGGCTGCACGCCGCCGTGGTCGACCCGCATGTTGTAGGAGATGGCGACGTCGACGCCGCGGCCGATGCAGTGGGCGGCGCAGTCCGCCGCCACCTCCGACGGGATGTCGAGCGTGCCCGGGACGGTGCCGAAATCGCCGATCGCCGCCCCCGCCACGCCCACGCAGAAACTGGGCAGCAGGTCGTAGAGGAAGCCGTTGGCGTGGTCCGGGAAGAACACCACCGCGAGATCGGGGCTGCCTTCGGCCGCGACGCCCGACGCGGCCCGGATCGCGTCGGACCACCCGGCCTCCACCTCGGCCGGCGCGCGGTTGCGGTCCATCAGCGGGCTGTGTGACATGCAGACGGCCGCAGTTATCATCGCAACGTTCCCGGCCTTGGATGCGGCGAGGGCGGGCTTCGACTCGCCGGCAAGGTGTGCAGGTCGAGGCCGCGCGCTCTTTTCTGACCCGCAGACTTAGCCCGGCGATTGACGCCGACAACCGGAATTCCCACGCTGTTCGCAGCATGAACACAGCGTCGTCCCGCGCGCCGGCTGGCGAGCCAGGCCGTTACCGGCAGGTGCGCGCGCTCACCCGTGGCCTCGCCCTGCTGGAGGCGCTGGCCGCCGCCGGATGGGGCAAGCCCGGCGAACTGGCGGCGGCGACCGGGATCGACCGTTCCTCGGTCTACCGCATCCTCGGCACGCTCGAGGAATTCGGCTACGTGCTGCGCCACCGCAACAACGGCGCTTTCACCCTGACGCAGAAGGTGCGCGTGCTCGCCGACGGGCCGCGCGACGACGAGATCTCGCTCAAGCAGGTCCGTCCGCACCTCGCGGCACTGACCGCGGAGGTCAAGTGGCCGAGCGACCTCGCGGTGCTGTCCGGCGGGCTCGTCACCATCCAGGATTCGACGCACCGTCAGAGCGTGATGACGTTCCACCGCGCCGTCGTGCGGCAGCGACGCTCGCTGGTGGCGTCCTCGCTCGGGCGGGCCATCCTGACCGTGCTGGACCCGCGGGAGCGGCAACTGGCGCTCGAGGTCGCGGCGGTGATGGAGGGGCCGGCGGCGGTGCGGCTGTTCGAGACGGCGAGGGTCGCGCGCATCCTCGACGACTGTCGGCGGGACGGGTTTGCCTGGGCGATCGGTGCCGCCGACCCCCGCATCAGCGCCATAGCACTCGGCTTCCGCGGCCGCAGCGGCGCCGTCGGCGCCGTCAACGTCATCTTCTTCCGCAAGGTGCTGACGCCGGCGGAGGCCGCCGCCCGTTACCTGGGGCGGCTACGCGAATGCGTCGGCGCCATCGCCGAGACGTTCTGACCCCGCGCCGCAGGTGTTCGCGGGGTGAACACAGGCAAATGTCGAATTGACGGCGCAAGGAAGACGGATCACCGATTGTCGTCAAAGCGGAGTGCGGCCGGCGCCCTCGCGGGTCGGAACGCCGCCGAAGCAACAAGGCGGCTGCGGTGGACAAGGGCATCGCCGCGGCCCAGGGGGGCGTGATGTATCGGTTGAAGCTATGGGCGGACACGCTGGCACCAGAGGCCCGGGTGTCGTCGGCGCTGCCGGCGCAGCATTCGATCGTCTACCTCACCACGGGCAAGGCCTCCGTGAACGGCGAGTCGCTTGCCGAGGGTCAGGCGGCCTACGCCGACGGCTACCTGGACGTCACCGCCGGCCCCGAAGGCGCGACCCTGTGGCGCTGGGGCATCGCGCTGGAGGACGGCTCGCCCGGGACGTTGGCGGGCGCCGGGGTCGCGTCGACTTGCCGGATGTCGCGCCAGGTCAAGATGTTCGAGATGGTGCCGACCTCGAAATGGCTGTTCCGGCTCGACTGCATCATGGGCTTCGAGGGCGCCACCGGCCTGCACTCGCATCCCGGCTCCGGCATCCGCTGCCTGCTCGCGGGACGGCTGCGCACCGAGTCCGAGAAGGGCGAGGACACCGACAACCGCGCTTTCGGCGACGTTTGGTACGAGGAGGGCGCCTACCCCCTCAACTCCAGCGTCGAGCCCGGGTTCAAGGCGACGTTCCTGCGCGGCATGGTGCTGCCGCCGGAGTTCGCCGTGTTCCACGACACGGCGATGTGGATCGAGAACAAGAAGCCGACCATGGAAGGCTGGAAGGCGATGGCGCAGAAGGTCGTCACCCTGCGCTGAGCCATCGACCTTCCTGACCCGGCAATGCCCACGCGGGCCGGACGATGACCGTGCCCCACGCCTGGAAGGCGAACGCGGCGTCGGTCCCGGCGTGCAACGGGGCGGCTCGAAGCTTGGAACCGCCGTCGACCCAGGGAGTGTCGCCGCTGGTTGGGAAAGGCGGCTTCATCGATCACCAGCACGCCGCCCGGGTCGGCCAGCGCATAGCCACACGCCGTCGGGAAACCCGGCGCGGTTCATGCCAGCCCATGAGCAGGGTATCGCCACGCGTTCGATCACAGGCGAGACGCCTTGCCAAAGGTCTCGACCACTCTGGAGAGCGCCTCGGGCAGCACCTTCACCGACCCGGCGAACGGATGGTCGACGGCGACGATGACGAGCAGTCCCGAGAAGATCAAAAGCGAGAGGAAGCCGGTCATCACCGTTTGGGCACGCAGGTTTTCGGTGCCGAAAAAGAACGTGAAGCCGACCGTGAGCACAGCGCCACCGAACAGCACCAACCAGATCACGCCCGGGACGATACCGGACGCGAGCACGAGCCTGGCACGGCGCGCCTGGGTCATCAGGTCGAGCTGTCGCAGGATTTCGGCGAGTGCGGCAACGCCACGGCCGTCGGTGGGATTGAAGCTCAGGGCCGCGGTGTAGACGCCGTTCAGCGCCCGGGTCGCGGCCGGGCTTTCCTCGCCCCGCTCCATGTCGGGCCAGTCCCTGGTGATCGCCGCCTCGAGATAGTCGGTCAGGCGCGCGCGAAGCGCGGTGCCGGCGTCGGCGCCAAGGCCGTCCGCCAGGCGGAAGACCGTCGCCGCGGCGCCTGCCTCCTGCGCGACATTGCTTTCCGCATCGCTGAACTTCTCCCACACGACGATCACGGTGAAGCCCAGCAGCACTGCGTAGAGCACGCCGACAGTGGCGAACTTGAAGCCGGCGACCTCGTTGTTGGTGCTGAGCTTGTCGAGGCCCACGCGGCGGCGGACGAAAGCCGGGCCTGCCATCGCGACGGCCGTCGTCAAGCCGAGCAGCAGGAGGGCGGTCAGCCACAGCGGCTGGGTGGTCAGGAACATCATGGCGACTGCTTGCTCCCGCTCGCGATCGCGTCATGATGGCGGACAAGAGAAGTCACGGCAATGTCGGACCGCTCGACCGGCTGCATCGCGAGCCCAATCATCGAAGGACGTATAGCCAGGCGAGCAGCGTCGCGGCGGAGAAAAGCGTCGTCATCGAAACGGTGGCGGCCACGAGGTCGTGCTCCACGTCGTATTCGCCGGCGAGCACATAGGCCGTCTTCGCCGTCGGCACCGCCGCGCAGACCACCGCCGCGACGGTCTGGAACGGGCCCAGCCCGCACGCGCGGGCCACCGCCCACACGACCGCGGGCACGGCGACGAGCTTCACCAAGCTGACCAGCAACGTGACACGCCAGTCGTGCCGCAATCCCGACAGGGAGAAGCCGAGCCCGATCGAGAACAGGGCGCAGCCTGTCAGCGTGTCTCCGAAGATGCGGGCGAGGTCGCCGAGCGGTGTCGGGACAGGAAGGCCGGACAGCGACCAGGCGAGCCCAAGCACGGTCGAGACGATCAGCGGGTTGACCAGGATCAGCCGCGCCAGGGCGCCGGCGCCAAGCCGACCCTCCACCCTGTCGCGGTCGCGCTCGAGCAGGCCGATCAGCGGCGGGAACATCAGCACCGCGACGAGCACCGTCGCCACCGCCGCCGCGAGCACGCCGCGCGCGCCATACAGCGCACGCAGCACCGGCAGGGCGACGAAGCCCGTGTTGGTCATGGCGGCACTCGCCCCGATCAGCGCGCTCGCTCCTGCGCGGCGACGCCCCCAGACCCGCGCCGCGGCGGACGCCGCGCCGAAGCAGAGCATGGAGCCGCCGCCGAATGCCGCGATGAACCCCCATTCGAGCAACGCGCCGAGCCTCTCCTCGGCGATGGTGAGGAATACCAGCGCCGGCATCGCGACATTGTAGGCGAACTGCACCAGCGGCGCGGCGAGCGAGCGCGACAGGTAGCCACTCGCCCCCGCGATCCATCCGATCAGGATCACGGCGAACACCGGCAGCACGAGCGCGGCGATGGTCATGACAGCGGCACCTCCACGACGTCTGCGTCCGGCGTCAGCCGAAGGCAGGCCGAAACATGCCGTCGACGAGCGCGCCGCGGCCGGATCGTAGAGGCTGCGATGGCAGCCTGCCAGCAGAGTTCGGCGGTTTGCCTGACGCCTCGATCCGGCCTGCCGACGCTCGACCCGAGCGCTCCCATCCAGTCAGGTTGCGACGATGTCTTCGTGGCAGGCGGGCGGCGCTTGTATGACCGGCGCGGCGGCGGCGAGCAACTCACGGCGCTCGCCTGAGCGAGGCGGGTAGATACGCTGGCGGTTGATGACCTCTTTCGTGCGCTTGGCCGCGACGCCCCGCGAGACCACGTGGCGGTCCCAACCTTCGGTGTAGACGGCGCCCCATGGGCCGAGATCAAGGACCGTGGCATACCAGTCGATGCGCAGCGGCAGCATGGGCCGGTCCAGCAAGTCGCACACGACGTTGTTTCCGGCGAAGCGACCCATCGGGCGGGCGTGCTGGCAGGACATGACGGACGGATGCGTGCCGTCGGTCAGGAACCAGGCGGCGTCGCCCGCGGCGAACTCGGCGGGCTGACCAACGATCTTCAGGAAGGCGTCGACCGGCAGGCGGCCAAGCCGATCCCGGGTGACAGGAAAGCGGGCCGTCAACGGATGCGCCTGCATCCCGGCGCACCAGACCACCGTGGCCGTGTCCACGCGCTCGCCCGTGGTGAGCGTGACCCCCCGCGCGTCGACGGCGGCGACGGAGACACCGCAGCGTGTTTCCACGTCGAGCGCGCGTAGCGCTTCGGCGATCACGGGCCGGGCACTCTCGCCCATGTCGGAGCCGATCCACGCCTGCCGGTCGACCAGGATCACTCGTGGCCGGGCTGCTGGACCGTGTGCCGGGGTGTGGGCGAGCGCCGCGCGGAGCTTGCCGGCCATCTCCGTTGCCGCTTCGATGCCCGTGAGGCCGCCACCCACGACGGCGACGGTGTATTGGCCGGGGAAAGGCGGGCGGGATGGCAATGCTGCGATATGGGCATTGAGCCGAGCCGCCGCCTCGAAGGTATCGATGTCGAAGGCATGTTCATCGAGGCCACGGACCGGTGGTCGCACGAGGCGGCTGCCAAGCGCGAAGACGAGCCGGTCGTAGGACAGGGCGCAGGGCTTGCCGGCAATCAAACAGGCGACTGTCCGGCCCGTGGTGTCGACGTCGATGACCTCGCCCTCGACATGCTTGACCCCGACCGGGTTCAGCACGTCAGCCAAACGAACTCGCGTCCCGTCGAGGCTCGCTTCGTAATTGCGTACGCGGATGGAGTGCCAAGCGGTGCGGCTGACGACCACCACCTCGCAACGTTCAGGGCCGATGCCGAGCTGGTCCAACTTGCGAGCCGCTCCCATGGCGCTCCACAGACCGGCGAACCCGGCGCCAAGGACGAGAATCCGTTTCATGTCGGGCCTCCGGACGAATGAACCCCTTCCCTGCCCTACACCGCCATCGGCGAGCTGCCTGGCTTGCTCGCGACGGTCAGCCGCGCCAAGCGGTGCCGCAATTCGTCGATCTCGCGGCGCAGGGCCACGGTTTCGACCCGATCGTAGCTGGTGGCGGCGCGCGATGCGAGGTCCAGAAGCATTTGGAGTTCGTCGACGTTGATGTCGCTGCCGTTCTCGTGCGGGCCGAACAGCGCGACGGCGATCGCTTCGCGTGCGCCGCCGCGCACCGGGATTGCCAGGCAGGGCGCCCATTCCTGCGTGGGCAGCCCGCGCCGATCCCAAGCGCCTTCGGGCAGCCGTACGGCCTCGTCGCGAGCGATGCTGCCGAGGGCCAACGTGTCAACGTCAGGGCGCAGCTCCCGCACCGGCGAGTCGCTCCAGCCTGGCGAAGGCTGCATGCGGCGATACGTGCCTTCAATCATTCGGAACACGGCCGCGGAAGATAGCCGCAGCGCGGCCACCGGCGCCTCCACCAGCAGCCGGTCGACGTCACCAAAGGTCTCGGCCTTCAGCATGGCGTGCCCGGCTTGGATAAGCCGATGTCGGGCTCTATGGAACCGTCGGTTGAGCGTGCGATCCACCAGCTCGACCGCAAGTTCGTGCAGGCGCTGGAACGCGACAAGCAGGACGGGCGCCACCACCAGCAGCCAGAGCCACGATGGCAGATCGAGGTGGTCCTGATACTCGGCCGTGACCTTGTCCAGCCACACGACAGGTATGGCGAGCGCGAGGGTGAGGAAGGCGACGACCGAGCCATGGCGCAGCGGAACCGCGACGCTTACGACGCGTCGCCGGCGCACCGCCACGCCCACGAAATACGCGAGCACGCCGTTCAGCAGATAGAGCAAGCCGATCGCCACTTGCGACGGCGCCGCGCCCCACAGGCTCTGCAGCAATCCGGAAGACTGGCAGATCGCCGCGAGGATGAAAGCAGGCACGCCGATCATGACGCCGGCGAGCACCCAGCGCATGCGCTCCCCGTCCTGGGGAGCGAGTTCGCGGCGACGCACGAGCAGGATGCCGATCGCCACGGCATCGAGGGCGTAGCCGGCGAGAAGCCCAGCGCGGGTGATCGCTTCAGTGCCGAAGCCGAAGAGGTTGCCGGCGCTCGCCAGCGTCGCCGCGGCCAACGCTGCGCCGGTCCACGGCAGCAACCTGTCCAAGCGCCGCCAGCGCGCGCCGACAATGTCGGACGGGAAGCGCAACGCGAAGCCGAGCAGGCCAGCATAGGCGGCGCCACGCAGCAGGGCTTCCCCGACCTGCTCGACCAGCACCAGTGCAGGCACGACTTGCAGACCGGCGTAGAACGCGAAGGTCTGGCCCGGGTTGAACCAGGCGGCGTAGAGGAAGAAACCCCATGTCATCCCGCCGGGTCGCGTCCAGACCAGATGGAAGGCCATGACGATGAACAGGATGCCGACGAGGGTGTCGGCGAGGAGCACGATGCGCGCGGGCCAGCGCAACGGGGCGAGGGCGGCGTGGAGAGGGACGGTTCGCGACGGCTGGCCACGCGTCCCTGAAACCGGCAGGTCGATCGCGCGGCCGGGCAAAGTGTACTGCAGACCGCCCAACCCTCCGAGCACGGTGACGGCGGTTGCGCACGCCTCGCTCCCCAGGGACGTGCACCGCATCCTGCGCAGGTCGATATGGTCGCCAGGAACCAGACCCGCCATTGCGGCGGGCGACTGCCCGGGGTGCTCGAATGGAGAAATCACGTCGAGCAGCACGCCGTCGTTATCGGCGGAGAGGCCGACGGCACCGAACGGCCCGATGACCTGAAGCAGCGATGGCACGATCATCGCCAAGCTCCACGCCGTCAGCAGAACCAGCAGCAGGCGGCTGCGGTTTGCCAGCGGACGGTCTTGCTGGCGTGGGTGCTGACTGGGAATGAGCCACTCCTCTCGCAAGCCGACGCTGCAGACGCTCTCGAGATGTGATACCACCCTGTGCGCCGTCGCCGACTTCGTGGACACGCGGCCTAGGCTGCCGCCCTGTTCCGCCCGAACTCCATAGGGCTGAGACACCGGATGGTCGAGATGCGGCGACGCCGGTTGTGGAACCGCTCGACGCACTCGAACGCACCGGCCTGGGCCCGCTCCATGGTGCGAGACACCTCGCGTGCGGTGATCCGACGAGGCGGGCAAAGTCGGCCTGGCTGACGCTGGGGCGGGCCTTCCTGCTCGCGCTGGACGAGCCGCAGGGGGCGGCGCGGTGGCTGCTTCCCCACGCCCGGCCCGGTGCCATTCGACGCGTTGCCCAAGGCGGGCTTGGCCCTCCGCGCCGCCCGGCGTTGCGCCGCGGCTGTCCGGGTCGGCCGCTGGGCCTGGTCAGTCCGATCGTGGCGAGGCTCCCAGGCCTCCAGCATGACGACATCCGGGCGATCGGCGGCATTGGCCGTGTCGGTGCCGCGCAGGGCGGCGGCGGACCGGCGCCGGCGCTCGCATCGTCCGGCAGCGCCGCCGGATGCCGCAGCGACGCTTGCGGACGCCCTTTGATCTACCAAAGCGGGTCTCTATGTATCATATCTGGACTGCGGAACGCGTCGAATCGTAATGTAGCGGTGGCGCGGTGGCGAAGCATGATGGTGACGCGATGACCCCGCTCGACAGTCCCAGGGCCGCCGGCCGGCCGCCCAGCCTGACCGAGACCGTCTACGAGACCCTGCGGGCCGAGATCCTCGCCTGTCGCCTGTTGCCCGGGCGCAAGCTGAAGATCCGCGAGCTGTGCGGCCGGTTCGGCGTGAGCCTGGGGGCGGTGCGCGAGGCGCTGTCGCGGCTCACGGCCGAGGGCCTGGTCGTGGCCGAAACGCAGCGCAGCTTCCAGGTCGCCCCGGTGTCGGCCGCCGACCTCGCCGATCTCACGCGCCTGCGTGTCGACATCGAGGGCCTGGCGCTGCGCTGGGCGATCGCCGCCGGCACGGTGCGCTGGGAGGCCGGCATCGTCGCCGCGTTCCACCAGCTCTCGCGGGTGCCGGAGCGCGATCCAGCCGACCCGGCGCGGCTGAACGACGAGTGGGTCGGCCTGCACGACGCGTTCCACGCCGCCCTGATCGAGTCCTGTGGCAGCCCTTGGCTGAAGCGGGTGCGCGCCATGCTCTACGCGCAGTCCGAACGCTACCGGCGCCTCTCGGTGCCGGTCCGCAGCGGCCAGCGCGACGTGGTGGCCGAGCATCGCGGCATCATGGACGCCGTCATC
>CAXTVL010000091.1:0-8936 GCA_964247515.1 uncultured Acetobacteraceae bacterium
GGCGGGGTGGTGCAGGCGGCGGCGCGGGGCCGGCGGCGGCCTGACCACCGGCACCACCGATTTCCCCAACACGGACGGCAGCGGTGGCGGCGGCTTCGGCAGGATCTGTGCGCGGGTCGGTGCGGCCACCATTGCCAGCAGGCCGCAGATTCCGACCGCGATGGGAAACGGCTTCATGCCGCCTTGCGTGCCCGCCGAAGTCGTCTTCGGTCAAGCCCGCAAGACGCCGCCTGACGAAGAATTACAGGCTCAGCGTCTGGCCGCCGGCCACCGCCTCCAGGAAAGTCGCGACGCCGGCCACCTCCACCCCGGAGGCCAGCGCCGCCGGATCAATCGCCGCCAGCTTCAGGCCGGCGTCGCAGGCGAGCTGGCGCACGCCCAGTGCCACAGCGGCCTCCCGCAACTCGCCCAGACCCGCGACGCCGCGAGTGCGCACGGCCACGTCCCGCCCGCTGTCGGCCAACTCGGACCAGTCCTCGAGCAGCGCGCGGCAGCCCTCGTTGGTGGCGAACAACACCACCCGCCGCCCCATCGCGGCGGCGGCGGCGGCCATCACGAACGCGTAGTGGGCGCGCTCGTGGCTGCCGGAAATCAACAGGATGCCAAGCGGCGCGGCTTCAGTCGCCATCGGCGGCCTCATTCTCATGCATGTGCGCGGACAGGTCGCGCAGGGTGGCAGCGGCACCGCAGGCCGGGCAGGCCGGGTCGGGTCGCAGGCGGATGCCGCGAAAGCGCATCGCCAGCGCGTCCCAGGTCAGCAGACGGCCGGACAGGCTCTCGCCCATGCCCAGCACCTCCTTCAGCACCTCGGTCGCCTGCAGCGTGCCCATGACCCCGGTGACGGGCCCCAGCACGCCCGCCTCGCTGCACGCCGGCACCAGCCCGGATGGCGGCGGCTGCGGGTAAAGGCAGCGGTAGCACGGGTGTTCGCCGGGTTGGTCCGGATCACGGGCATGTGGTTTGAAGGTCGAGAGCTGGCCCTCGAAGCGCAACACGGCGGCGCTCACCAGCGTGCGCCGCGCCAGCACGCAGGCGTCGGACAGCAGGAACCGGGTGGCGAAATTGTCGGTGCCGTCGCAGACGACGTCATACGCACCGACCAGCTCCATCGCGTTGTCCGCCGACAGCCGATGCGGGTACGCCACCACATGCGGGCCTGGGTTGCGCGCCATCGCGGCGGCGGCGGCGGCGGCGGCCTTGGGTCGGCCAAGGTCGGCCATGGTGAAAGCGACCTGTCGCTGGAGGTTGGACAGCTCGACGCGATCGTGGTCGATCACCCCCAGGGTGCCGACGCCGGCGGCCGCCAGGTAGAGCAGCAGCGGGCTGCCCAGCCCGCCGGCGCCGACCACCAGCACCCGTGCCTGGGCCAAGCGCGCCTGCCCCACGGCGCCCAGCTCCGCCAACAGGATGTGGCGCGAGTAGCGCTGGATGTCGTCTTCGGCGAAATCGAGGTCCATGCCGTCTGATATGGGTACGCGCGGCGTCCAGGTCAGCCGCGCGCGCGAAGCTGCACCCGCTCGGCCGGTCCGCGCAGTACCTCGACCGCGGCGTCGCCGTCGTGCCCGGAAATGCGCAGGTCGAATTGCAGCTCGCCCACGAACACGTCCGACAGCGTCACATCGGGCAGCCAGGCCGGCAAATGCGGGTCCATGTACAGCACTCCCGCGGCCGCGTCCGGCTGGAAGCCGAGCAGCGCGTTCAGGAAGCTGAACGCCGAGCCCGCCGCCCAGGCCTGCGGCACGTTGGAGCCCAGGAACTGCACCGGGAAGTTGGTCTCGTCGCGGATGGTGCCGGCGAACAGTTCCGGCACCTGGTGCATGGAGAAATAGCTTCCGGCGCCGCTCACCGCCCGCGCCACCCGCGCCGCCTCGGCGTGCAGGCCGTAGCGCGCCAGGCCGATCGCGATCAGGCCGTTGTCGTGCGGCCAGATCGAGCCGTTGTGGTAGGAGAACGGGTTGAACGCCGGATGGTCGCCGGCCAGGGTGCGGATGCCCCAGCCGCTGAACATCTCGGGCGACAGCAGCCGGTCGGCCACGGCACGGGCGCGCTCCGGCCGGATCAGGCCGCAATACAGGCAATGGCCGATGTTCGACGCCGAGCTCAGCACCTGCCTCTTGTCGCCGTCGAGCGCGTAGGCAAAGCCGCCCCACGCCTCGTTCCAGAACGCCGCGTCGAACCGCTCCCGCATCAGGGCGGCCTTGTCGCGCATCACGGCCGCCTGGTCAGGCCTGCCCAGCGCGTCGTAGATCTCGGCCATTCCGGTCCATGCGGCGTAGACGTAGCCCTGCAGCTCGCACAGCGCCTTCGGCCCCTTCACCATCGAGCCGTCGGCGTTCAGCACGCCGTCCTCGGAGTCCTTCCAGCACATGTTCTCGTAGCCCTTGGGCGAGCGGGTCTGGTACTCCTGGAAGCCGTCGCCGTCGCGGTCGCCCCAATCGTCGATCCAGGCCAGGCAGCGCTCGGCGACTGGCAGATAGCGTTCCAGCAGGGCGCGGTCGCCGCTCCATCTCCACGCCTCGTGCAGCACCATCAGGTAGAGCGGCGTGGCGTCGGCGGTGCCGTAATACGGCGTGTGCGGGATCAGCTTGAAGTGGGCCAGCTCGCCCAGGCGCATCTCGTGCAGGATCTTGCCCGGCTCGGCGTCGCGGTAGTCGTCGCGTTCGGTGGCCTGCTGCGCGCCCAGGATCGCCAGCGCGCCGTGCGCGAACTCGGTGGTGATCGGCGCCATCTGCAGGGCGGCGATCAGGCTGTCGCGGCCGAACAGCGCCACGAACCAGGGCAGGCCGGCGGCGGGGATGACGTGCAGCCCGTCGGGCGCCACGATCGGCAGCCGCAGCGCCGCCATGTCGTCGATCGCCTGCTGGTAGAGGCGGTAGAACTCCTCGTTCGAGGTGCGCAGCTTGGTCGCCTCGGCCCGCCATGACGCCAGCGCCCGACCCACGCCGCTATCGGCGTTGTCGCCGGTGCAGGGTTCGGGTGCCGGCAGCACGTAGGCGCCGTCCTCCAGGTCGGACAACAGGCAGGCGTGCCAGGTGGCACCCGGCGGCAGGTTGATCGCGAAACTGAGCCGGCCGTTGGCGTAGCTGGCCGGTGCCGCGGCGCGCACCCGCAGCGTCACGGCGCGGTGGAAGTCCTCGTTGGTGTAGCTGTTGCTGAGCCGCTGCGCGGTCTCGTCCCAGGTGGTCGCGATGCGGCCACGACGGACCATGTGGTCCGACTTGATTTCGAACACGTCGCTGAAATCGGCGCGGATCGACAGTTCGAGGTTGAAGCGCACGGTGACGGCGCCGTAGTTGCTGACCTCGATGTCCTCGTGCACGCCGCCGTCGAGCCAGCGGCCCAGCACCAGGCTCAGCGTGTGCTCCGGCACCGTGCCGTCGAGCGTCTCGAACTGCGCGTTGGTCATGAAGGCGCGCGCGGCGTAGTGGTTGAAGGCGCCGGCGTTGAGCAGCTTCCAGCGCGTGCCGTTGGCATACAGCATCCACAGCGCGATCAGCCTGGTGTCGCGGAACATCAGCCCGCGCGTGGTCTCGCCGGAAAGCTGGCCGTCCGGGTCGGCGTCCCACACCGTCTCGCCCTGGTGGATGACGAGTTGCGGCGCGCCCACGGAGATCTCTAACGGCATCGGTGCATCCTTCCTGGAAGGTCAGGGCTCGGTGACGCTGCTGTGCAACGAGCGTAACGAACGTCGCCGCTCGGTCGCCACCAGCAAGACGCCTGCCAACAAAATCAGACCGGCGCCGGCGAACACCGGCGCGCGTGGGATGTCGCCGAACACCGCGTAGCCCAGCACGAAGGCCCAGATCAGCGCCGTGTACTCGACCGTCGCCATGACCGAGGCCGGCGCGCGGCGGGCGGCCTCGAACAGCAGGTATTGGCCGAGCGCGCCGGCGGCGCAGATGGCCGCGAGCAGGCCGAGCTCCGGCGGCCGCGGCGGCGTCCAGCGGGCGGCGCAGGCGATCCCGGTGGCGACCAGGAACAGGCCGTTGGTATAGAACATCTGCAGGATGGAACTCTCGCGCCGGGCGATCTGGCGCATCAGGATGATGGCGAAACCCCAGAACGCCGCCGCCACCAGCACCAGCGCGGTCGCGGTCGAGAACGCCAGGCCGCCGGGATCGCAGGCGACCACCACCCCCGCGAACCCCGTCGCCACCGACGCCCAGCGCGCCGGCGGCACCCGCTCACCCAGCAGCGGCGCCGCGAGCAGCGTCGTGACCACCGGGGCCGCGAAGTACAGCGTCAGCAACTGCGCCAGCGGCAGCGTCCGCGACGCCGAGTAGTAGCACAGCCAGGCGACCAGGGTGATGACCGCGCGCAGCACGAGCTTGGCCTTGAACGGCGTGCGCACCGCCCGCTCCAGCATCGCGGTGCGGCCGACCGCCAGCGTGCAGGCCACGATGAACACGCTGCGGGCGAACAGGATCTGCCAGACCGGGATGGCGACGCCGCCCAGCCCCGAGACCAGCCACTTGATCGCGCCGTCCTGCAACGAGAACACGGCGTAGGCCGCGACGCCCATGGCGATGCCGATGGCGGCGGTGCCGCCGAGTGCCGAGCCGGGAAGGGGGCGGGACGCCATCGCCCGGCAATCTCGCCGCAGGCTCGACGCGGCGCAACCGGGCCTGCCGCCGCCCGTTGCCTGGCTGCCAGCAAGGAGGGCGAGAAATGACCGGCAGCTCCAGCAAGACCACCGGCGGCGACCCGGCTGCGGGCGCCGACCCGGGCGGCACCCGAAGCACCAAGCCCGGCAACCCGGACAAGGGCGCCTCCGCCTCCGAGCCGGCCAAGGTCGAGCAGACCGTCACCAGCGGCGACCGCAACAGCCGGCCGCCGGAGCCGTGAGCGCGTCGACCGTCGCCATCGCGGCTTCGACGTCGTTGGCGGTTGGCGCGTGACGCTGGCCTATTGCTCGTCCTCGGGTGGCGGTTCCGAGAAGTCCAGCCCCTCGTAGAAGTCCGCAAGCGGCACCTCGATGCCGATTTCCGGCATGTGCAGGATGGCGTGCGCGGCGAGGATGTGGCCCACCCAATCATCGCCGACCCGTTCGAACACGGTGGCCGCGATCTCGTGCTGCTCCAGCATCACGTAACGCCGCACCGAGTCGGTCGAGGCGTATTCCCGGTTTTTTTCGCTCCGGTCGACGCGCGCCGTGCTCCTGCTCAGCACCTCGAAGATCACGACCGGCTCATGCGCCACCGTGTCATCGGGCCGCAGGGGGGCGCAGCTTACGAACGCATCCGGGTACCGGATGCTGTCCATCACCTTTATCTTGAGATTGCTGCCATGCGCCCGGCAACGTGTGCCGCGAAGCCGGGTACCCAAGGAGATGGCAAGGTTCTGGCCGATTGCGTCGTGTGCGACTGTGCCGCCCGTCATGGCGCGCACGCCGGCGCCGTTGAACTCGTAACGCAGTTCCTGCCGCTCCTCCCAGGCGAGGAACTGCTCCACCGTCATGGACTTGCGCAGGGCGACGTTCATGGGGCGCAGCCTAGCATCGGCGCGCCACGCCGTCAGCCACGCTTGGCGCCCTGCGTCACGTCGCGCACCGCGCCGCGGGAGGCGCTGGTGGTGAACGCGGCGTAGGCCCGCAACGCCCCCGACACCTGGCGCGGGCGCGGCGCCGCCGGGCGCCAGCCATGCGCCGCCATGGCGGACCGGCGCGCCGCCTGCACGTCGGGGGCGACGGCGTGGTGGTTGCGCCGCGCCGGGATGTCGATCTCGATCAGATCGGCATCCTCGACCAGCCCGATGGCGCCGCCCTCCGCCGCCTCGGGCGAGACGTGGCCGATCGACAGGCCGGACGAGCCGCCGGAGAACCGGCCGTCCGTGACCAAGGCGCAGACCTTGCCCAGCTTCTTCGACTTCAGATAGCTGGTGGGATACAGCATCTCCTGCATCCCCGGCCCGCCTTTCGGGCCTTCGTAGCGTACGATCACCACGTCGCCAGGCACGACCTTGCCGCCCAGGATGCCGTCCACCGCCGCGTCCTGGCTCTCGAAGATGCGCGCGGGACCGGCAAAGCGCAGGATCGCGGCGTCGACACCGGCGGTCTTCACGATGCAGCCGTCCTCGGCCAGGTTGCCGTACAGCACCGCCAGCCCGCCGTCCTGGGAGAACGCAGCCGACGCCTCGCGGACCACGCCGCGCTCGCGGTCGAGGTCGAGGTCGTCCCAGCGCGAGGACTGGCTGAACGCCACCTGCGTCGGCACCCCACCGGGTGCCGCGCGGAAGAACTCGCGCACGCCGGCACTTTCGGTGCGGCTCACGTCCCACCGCTGCAACGCGGCACCCAGCGTGGCTTCGTGCACGGTGGCGGTCTCGGCATGGATCAGGCCGGCGCGCTCCAGCACGCCCAGGATCGCCATGATGCCGCCGGCGCGGTGCACGTCCTCGACATGCACGTCGGCGATCGCGGGCGCCACCTTGCACACCACCGGCACGCGGCGCGACAGACGGTCGATGTCGGCCATGGTGAAGTCGATCTCGGCCTCGTGGGCGGCCGCCAGCAGGTGCAGCACGGTGTTGGTCGAGCCGCCCATGGCGATATCGAGCGTCATGGCGTTCTCGAACGCGGCCTTGGTGGCGATGCCGCGCGGCAGGGCGCTCGCGTCGTCCTGCTCGTACCAGCGATGCGCCAGGTCGACCACCAGCCGCCCGGCCTCGACGAACAGCCGCCTACGGTCGGCGTGGGTCGCGAGCGTGGTGCCGTTGCCGGGCAGCGCCAGTCCCAGCGCCTCGGTCAGGCAGTTCATCGAGTTGGCGGTGAACATGCCGGAGCACGAGCCGCAGGTCGGGCAGGCGGACCGCTCGATGGTGGCGACGTCGCCCTCGCTCACGCTCTCGTCGGCGGCGGCGACCATGGCGTCGATCAGGTCGATCGAGCGGGTGATGCCGGCGGTCACGACCTTGCCGGCCTCCATCGGGCCGCCGGAGACGAACACCACCGGGATGTTGATGCGCAACGCCGCCATCAGCATCCCCGGCGTGATCTTGTCGCAGTTGGAGATGCAGACCATGGCGTCGGCGCAATGCGCGTTGACCATGTATTCCACGCTGTCGGCGATGATCTCGCGCGACGGCAGGCTGTACAGCATCCCGTCATGGCCCATGGCGATGCCGTCGTCGACCGCGATCGTGTTGAATTCCTTGGCAACACCGCCCGCCGCCTCGATCTCGCGCGCGACCAGTTGGCCGAGGTCCTTGAGGTGGACGTGGCCGGGCACGAATTGCGTGAACGAATTGACCACGGCGATGATCGGCTTGCCGAAATCGCCGTCCTTCATGCCGGTCGCCCGCCACAGGCCGCGGGCGCCGGCCATGTTGCGGCCGTGGGTGGTGGTGCGGCTACGGTATGCGGGCATGGGGCTCTCCTGCGTCGAGTCGGGAGGTAAACGAGCGTTGCGCGGTGGCGTCAAGCGTGGCGGTGGGTGAGGGTGGAGGGAGCGGGTTTGGAGCGGTTTCCGACCACGGTAGGCAAGTGGGACCTGGTGCGCGCGATCGGCGGGCGCCTCGGCCTCGATGCCGACCACAAGACAATCCTGGCGGTGGCCGAGAAGCACTTCAGCGGCGGCGACCAGGATGTCGCATTGCGCGAGAGCGCTGATTTGCCGGGTCTTGCAGCGCACACATACATCTCAAAGACTGACCACCATCCAGACCCGCCACACCACTGCAACGGCTTGCCCACGGATTTCCCGGATCCAACCGGGACCGAGTGCAGCCGCCGGGACTTGTCGCTGATCGTCTCCGCTCCGACGACGAAATTCCAACATGACACCCTTAAGCATATCGGGTTCGCGCCGGAGCAGGTCGTGACCGTCGAGGACTTCCATGCGGTGCGGGCTGACCGGCTGCTTGCCACGGCCGACCTGGGCGACATGCCGCACCCGGCGTTCAAGGGCGCCGATTGGGCGCTGGGGTTCTTGCGCTCGACACTGCGTTGCTCGGAGCCGGCGGGGAGGCCGCAAAAGCTGTATTTCTCGCGCGCAACCGGGCGCCGCGTGCGCAACGAGGACGCCTTGATGGAGCTGTTGCGGCTGCATGGCTACAAATCGGTCAGACTGACCACGCTTTCGGTTGCCGAGCAGAGTTGGGCCGTCGCCAACGCCTCGCACATTGCCGGGCTGCACGGCGCCGACTTCGCGAACCTGGCATTTGCCCAGCCTGGAACGCAGATAATCGAGATTTTTCCCGAGCATTACGGAACGCCGGCGTATTACGTCATCGCGGCAGCCTTGAGATGTCGCTACGCCACGTACGTCGCCCGCGGCCCGGTCGGCAACCAGAGCGAGCGAGCCCAGGCGCACGATGTGATCCTCGACCTCGACCACTTCGCCCGCGCCTGCCGCGACATTCTATGACACACTACTTTTCCTGACGCCCGGACAAGGAGACCCGCCGTGAGTTCCTACATCGCGATGAACCGCTTCCGCGTGCTGCCCACCGAGACCGAGACGTTCGAGGAGATCTGGCGCAGCCGGGACTCGCACCTGCGCGAGGTGCCTGGCTTCGTCAGCTTCCACCTGCTGCGCGGGCCTGCGCGCGACGACCACGTGCTGTACTCCTCGCACACGGTCTGGGCGAACAAGCAGGTGTTCGAGGACTGGACCAACTCGGAGGCGTTCCGCGCCGCCCACCGTGGCGCCGGGCCGGCGCGGCCGGTCTATGTCGGGCATCCGGAGTTCGAGGGCTTCGAGGTGGTGCAGACGCTGGACGCCGCCTAGCGCGCGGGCGCGTGCCGGGAGAGCAGGATGGTCGCGGCCCCGGCGACGCTGAGCGCGGCCCCGAGCGCGTCCCAGCGGTCGGGCGCGCGGCCTTCCACCGCCCAGCCCCACAGCAGCGCCGCCGCGATGTAGACGCCGCCAAAGGCGGCGTAGGCCCCGCCGGCGAAGGCGGCGGGAGCTTGGGTGCGGAGAGCGGCGCAGGCGGCCCGC
>CAXTVL010000092.1:0-8860 GCA_964247515.1 uncultured Acetobacteraceae bacterium
TCCCCGGACCAGCGGCGGCGGCTCGAACTTGGTCTCTCGGGCGATGATGCGCAGCATGGCCAGCAACGGGGCGCGGAGCGTCGCGACCTGCTGCGGGAAGCCGAACACCAGCCCGCGCCGCGCCATGTCGGGCTCGGCCTGGATGCGCAGCAACAGGCGCTCGTCGAGGCGCTGGACCAGCCCGTCGAACAGCCGGCCGAACGACGCGTCGTCGATCGCTTCCTTGTTGCGGCCGGTAGTCACGTCGAAGTCGAGCGTGCCGCCCCAGACCTGCTCGCGTTCCGACTGCGGCAGGTCGTCGAAGAACTCGGTAAAGCCGGCGAGCATGTCGAGTTTTGTTAACGTGACATAGACCGGTGTCCGGACGCCGAACGCGGTCTGCACCTCGTTCAATCGCTGGCGGACGGCGCGACCGTGCGCCAGTGCGGCCGCCTCGTCGGCGCCGATCAGGTCGGTGACCGAGATCGCGACGATGACGCCGGTCACCGGCTGGCGCGGACGATGACGCTTGAGCAGGTCGAGCAGTCCGGTCCACGCCTTGCCGTCGACAACCGCGTCGCTGTCCTGCGTGGTGTAGCGGCCCGCGGTGTCGATCAGCACGGCGCGGTCGGTGAACCACCACTCGATCGTCCGCGTCCCGCCGATGCCGCGGACCGGCCCGTCGCCGAGCGACTGGGCGACCGGAAAGTCGAGCCCGGCGTTCTGTAGCGCCGTCGTCTTGCCTGCGCCCGGGGGGCCGATGATGATGTACCATGGCAGTTCGTAGATGAACGCCTTGGCCTTGCCGACGCGGGTCGTCTTCATCAGCGCCAGTGCCTGCGCCGCGCGCTCGTTCATCGCCGCGACGTCCTCGTCGGCGTTGTCGTGGGCGCCGCCCCGCGCGCGGGCCGAGGCCGGGCGGGCAGCGCTGCTGGCGGCGCACGCCACGGACGCCACGGTGTTCGCGGCCGCGCTCGCCGCCTTCGACCCGCAGCAGCCGGAGGGGCGCGAGCGGCTGCACCTGTTGCTGGAGCGGCAGGCCTACCGCCTGGCGTGGTGGCGGGCGGCGACCGACGAGATCAACTGGCGGCGGTTCTTCGACATCAACGGCCTGGCCGGCGTCCGGCAGGAGCGCCCGGAAGTGTTCGACGCCACCCACGCCTACTTGATGCGGCTCTATTCGGAAGGGTTGATCGACGGGCTGCGCATCGACCACGTGGACGGCCTCGCCGACCCGCGCGGCTACTGCCGCAAGCTGCGCCGCACGCTGCAGGCGGCGCACGCGCAACGCCCGCCGGAGCTGCGCGCGACCGAGCCGGTGATCTGGGTCGAGAAGATCCTGTTCCCGCATGAACGGCTGCCGTCCGACTGGCTGACCGACGGCACCACCGGTTACGACTTCATGAACGAGGTCGCGGCGGTGCTGCACGACCCGGCCGGCGAGGCGCCGCTGACCCGCCTCTGGGGCACGCTCACCGGCCGCGCCACCGACTTCGCCGAGGAAGCCGGGCCGGCGCGGCGGCAGATCCTGCGCGTGGCGCTGGCCAGCGAGCTGCTGGCGACCGCCGCCGCCGTGCATCGCATCACCCGCCGCAATATTGCCACGCGCGACTGGACACTTACCGCCATCAGGCGGGCGCTCGAGGAAATCTTGGTCCACTTCCACACCTATCGCATCTATGCCGGGCCGGGGGGAGCCTCCGAGACTGACGTGCGCGACCTGGCCTGGGCGATGGCGGGGGCGCGGCGCACCATCCGGGCGGCCGACCGCGACGTGCTCGACGTGGTGGGCGACGTGCTGTCCGGCGCCGGCATCCGCGCCACCCCGCCCGGCGCGCAGCGCACCGAGCGGCTGCGCGCCATGGTGCGGTTCCAGCAGCTCTCCTCGCCCACCGCCGCCAAGTCGATCGAGGACACCGCGTTCTACCGCTACGGCCGTCTGCTGAGCCGCAACGAAGTCGGCAGCGAGCCGTCGCAATGGGCGATGCCGGTCACGAACTTCCACGCCACCGCCCGCGACCGGCTGCGCCGGCTGCCGCGCGCCCTGCTGGCCACCGCCACGCACGACCACAAGCGCGGCGAGGACACCAGGATGCGCCTCGCGGTGCTAAGCGAGCTGCCCGGCGAGTGGGAGGCGGCGCTGGCGCGCTGGATGCGCCTCAATGTCGGCTGCAGGCGTGAGGTGGGCGGCAGCCCGGCGCCGGACGAGGCCGACGAGGTGATGCTCTACCAGATGATCGTGGCGAGTTGGCCGCTCGACCTCGCGGCCGACGACGCGGGCGGCATGGCGGCGTTCCGGGAGCGGCTGGGCGGCTGGCTCGAGAAGGCGATGCGCGAGGCCAAGCGGCACAGCGAGTGGGCGGCGCCGAACGAGGAGTACGAGGCCGCCGCGCGCGACTTCCTGGCGCGCTGCCTGGATCCCGAGCGCGCCTCGGGCGTGGTGCGCGAGATCGCCGCCTTCGCCCGCCGGATCGCCGCCGCCGGCGCCGTCAACAGCCTGGCGCAGGCGCTGCTGCGCGTGACCAGCCCGGGCATTCCCGATCTCTACCAGGGTTGCGAGTTCTGGGACTTCTCGTTGGTCGACCCGGACAACCGCCGGCCGGTCGATTGGGACGCGAGGAGTGCCGCGCTGGAGGCGGCGGGCGAGCCGGCGGCGCTTCTGGCGCACTGGCACGACGGACGGGTGAAGCAGGCGGTGATCGCCCGTGCCCTGGCGCTGCGCCGGCGCGGGCCCTCGCTGTTAGCGCACGGCGCCTACCTGCCGCTCACCGTCCAGGGTCCGGCGGCCGAGCACGCCATCGCCTTCGCCCGGATGCACGAGGGCCGGGCGGTGGTCGTGGCGACCACGCGGCTGCCCAGCCTGTTGCTGGCGGATGGTGAAATTCCGCTGCCCGAGCCGGCAAGATGGTCGGAAACGGTTGTCGTCCTGCCGCGTAACTTACATATGCGTAACTGGGCGGACATGCTCGACGGTGCCGGCGGCGGATCGCCTCGCTTCGAGCGTGCCCATAAGCTCGCGTTGTCGCACCTGTTCGCGTCACTGCCGGTGGCGCTGTTGGAGGCCAAATGAGCCGCCTTGTCGTCGTATCGAACCGGGTTCCCGTGCCCTCCGCCGGCAGCGCCGCGGGCGGGCTCGCGGTGGCGCTCGACGGGCTCATGGAGAAGCGCGGCGGGCTGTGGTTCGGCTGGAGCGGCGGCGTGTCCGACGCGGCGGCGACCCAGCCGCCGAAAGTGGTGCACACCGCCGGCGTCGACTACGCGACCGTCGACCTGACCGGCGAGGAGCACGACAGCTACTACAACGCGTTCTCCAACGGCGTGTTGTGGCCGTTGCTGCACACCATGCCCGAGCTGATGCGGTACGACCGTGACGACGCGCGCATCTACCGCGAGGTCAATGTCCGCCTGGCCAACCAGCTCGCCGCGTTGCTGCAACCGTCGGACGTCGTGTGGGTGCACGACTACCACATGCTGCCGCTGTCGGCGGCATTGCGCGAGGCCGGGGTGCGCAACCCGATCGGCTTCTTCCTGCACATCCCGTTCGCCTCGCCCGACATCCTGGCGACGGTGCCGGAGATGGCGGGCTTCGTGCGCGAGATGCTGCACGCCGACCTGATCGGCTTCCAGACGGAGAACGACCTCAACAACTTCGCCAACGCCGCTGAGCTGATGGCCGGCGCATCCCGGGCGCTGGGCAACACGTTGCAGGTGCAATCGCCACAGGGGGGCAGCCGCCGCGTCCGGCTCGGCGTGTTCCCGGTCGAGATCGAGGGCCGCAGCTTCGCCCGCATGGCGGCAGACATGGCGAACAGCCCGCCGGCGGCAGGACTGCTCGCGAGCCTCGGTGGGCAGAAACTGCTGCTCGGGATCGAGCGGCTAGACCCGACCAAGGGCCTGTTGCAGCGTATGGCCGGCCTGCGCACGCTGCTGGAGACCCGCCCGGGTTGGCATCGTCAGCTCACCATGCTGCAAGTCGCCGCCAGCTCGCGCAAGGATGTCGGCAGCTACCAGGCGTTGCGAACGGCGCTCGACCGCGAGGCCGGCGCGCTCAACGCCGATCTGGGCGAGCCGGACTGGACCCCGCTGCGCTTCGTCACCCGGGGCGTGGACCGCTCGGTCGCGGCCGGCTACATGCGCGTCGCGCAGGTCGGCGTAGTGACTCCCTTGCGCGACGGTATGAACCTGGTTGCCAAGGAATACGTGGCAGCCCAGGACCCGAGCGATCCCGGCGTGCTGGTGCTGTCCCGGTTCTGCGGCGCGGCGCAGCAGTTCGACGCCGCGGTCATGGTGAACCCGCACGACGCCGACGCCATGGCGGAAGCCCTGCAGACGGCGCTCACGATGCCGCTCGCCGAGCGACAGGACCGCTGGCAGTCGCTGTGGGCCGCGATCGAGCACCGCTCGCCGCTGGTTTGGGGGCGTTCGTTCCTGGCGGCCCTGCTGCAAGCCTCCAGCGGCGCTCCGCGCCCGACCGTGCCGGCGGCGCCCCGGGTGTTGGCGAGCGGGCGGCGCGTGACCGCCGACGGCATGGCGATCGACCCGCGCATCCTGCACTGAAGAAGCCTGCCGGCCGGACCTTATTTGCCCGGACCTTACTTGCAGGTCGCCGGGACCGTGCTGCAGGCCAGCGACTTGGCCGGGCCGACCGTGTTGGCGCCGTTTTCCTGGATGCTCTTGTCTAGTTGTTCGACATGGTTGGTCACAGCCCTCGATTTCGCGGGCGGCAACGCCACGCCGGCCGCCTTCTCCTGCGCCGTGACCGAATTGGGGTTGGGTTCGTGGGCGGTACCGTCATAGATGTTGCCGTTGCGCGCCGGAGGAAGGTTGTCCTGCGCCCAGGCGCCACTCGCCGCGAGTGCCACGGCCAACGAGAGGGTCGCGAGGCGGATTTGCATGTGAGGGCCTTTGCTGTCCGCTGGGGTGAACGCGCCAAGCCGGGTTAAGTCGCACGCGAGGCGCGCTATGGGCTGGCGCGCGGCTGGTCCACGTCCGGCCAGGAGGAGAACTCCTGGGTCATGGCGACATCGGGCGGCGAAGCGGCGACCGGTGCCGCCGCCTCCGCCGCGGCACCGGCCACCTGCATCTCGCCTAGATAGGCCTGCCGGATCGCCTCGTTCTCGCGCAGCTCGGAGGCGCGGCCGGACAATACCACCTGCCCGGTCTGCAACACATAGGCACGATCGGCGATCGACAAAGCCATGGCGGCGTTCTGCTCGACCATGAAGATGCTGGTGCCCTGGCGGTTGATCGCCTGGATGATCTCGAACACCTGCTCGACGTAGAGCGGCGACAGGCCCATCGAGGGCTCGTCCATGCACACCAGCCGGGGCCGCGCCATCAGCGCGCGGCCGATCGCCACCATCTGCTGCTCACCGCCCGAAAGCGTCCCGGCCACCTGGTTGCGGCGTTCCTTGACCCGGGGGAACAGGCCGTAGACCCGCTCCAGGTCGTCGCGGAACTGGCTGCCGCGCTTCTGGGTGTAGGCGCCCATCTCGAGGTTCTCGTAGATGGTCATGCGCGGGAACAGCCGGCGCGCCTCCAGCACCGGGGCGATGCCGCGCCGCACCCGCTCGCTGGTGGATAGCCGCTCGATCGGCGCACTGTCGAACAGCACCGAGCCGCGCGTCGGGCGGACGATGCCCATGATGGTCTTCATGGTGGTGGACTTGCCCGAGGCGTTGCCGCCCAGCAGGCAGACGATCTCGCCGCGCCCGATGCTGTAATCGACCTGCTTCAACACATGCAGGTCGCCGTAATGGGTGTCGACCTGGCGGAACTCCAGCAGCGGCGGCTGGTCGCCCGGCGCGTCACGCGGCATCGAGGGCCGCCTCGCGGGTCGCGGCCTCGGTCGCGGCGCGGCCGAGATAGGCGCGCAACACCTCCTCGTCGCGCCGCACCGCCTCCGGCCGGCCCTCGGCGATCTTGTCGCCGTGGTCGAGCACGACGACGGTGTCGGCCAGTTGCGTCACCACGTCGAGCTTGTGCTCGATCAGCAGGATGGTCAGGCCCAGCGCGTGCAGGCTGCGGAGCTGCTCCGCCAGCTCCAGCGTCTCGGCCGGGTTCATCCCGGCGGTGGGTTCGTCGAGCAGCAGGATCTTCGGCCGGCTGGCCAGGGCGCGCGCGATCTCGACCCGCCGGCGGTTGGCGTAGCTGAGGCCGCCCACCGCCTGCGCCACGCGCGGCGTGAGCCGGTTGCCGAACAGGTCGATGATGTCGAGCGCCCAGGCCCGCGCCGCCCGCTCCTCGCGCCGCGCCCGCGGCAGGCGCAGCACCGCGCCCAACGGCCCGGTGCCGAGCCTGGCGTGCTGACCCACCAGCACGTTCTCCAGCACGGTGAGGTTGGGGAACAGCCGGATGTTCTGGAACGTGCGCGCCACCCCTGCCCGCAGCACGCGATGCGGGGCGAGGCCCAGCAGCTCGACGCCGTGGAACTTGATGCTGCCGGAGTGCGCGGAGGCGAGGCCGGTGATGACGTTGAACAGCGTGGACTTGCCCGAGCCGTTCGGCCCGATCACCGCCACCACGCCGCCGGCCGGCACCGTGAGGTCGACCTTGTTGAGAGCGACCAGGCCGCCGAAGCGCACCGTGACGCCGCGCACCGCGAGTGCCACGCCGCCTTGGTGGTCCTGCTTGCCCAGCGAGCTGAGGTCGCCGAAGCCGCCGCGGCGCACGCCGGCCACGTTCTGCGCCTCGAAGCTGAGCGCCGCCTGCTTGCGCGTCGCGGGGATCAGTCCCTCGCGCCGGAACAGCATCATGGCGACCAGGATTACGCCGAAGATCAGCTCGGTCGAGCGGGTCAGGTCGACGCCTTGCAGCCAGGCGTTGTCGAGGCCGGCACCCAGTTGGTGCAGCCAATCGGTCGCGTCCGGCAGGAACCAGGATTGCAGCAGTTGCAGCAGCACGGCGCCGATCACGACGCCCCAGACGCTGCCCATGCCGCCGAGCACCACCATCACCAGGATCATCACCGAGACCGGGAAGCCGAACATCTCGGGCGCCGCGGTCTGCAGCTTGGAGACGTAGAACACCCCGGTCATGCCGGCGAAGCCGGCGCCGCTCGCGCCCGCCCGCAGCTTGGTGCGCCCCCGGTCGCTGCCCCTGGCGCGGGCGGCGATCTCGTCCTCGCGCACCGCCATCCAGGCGCGCCCGATCCGGCTGTCGCGCAGCCGGATGCTGATGAAGATGAGGCCGGCCATCAGCGCCAGGCCGACATAGTAGTACGGCATCGCGTCGATGCCGAAATTGTAGCCGAACAGATGCGGCGAGCTGACGCCGTTGAGGCCGGCCGCCCCGTTGGTGACGCTCTTGGCGTTGCGCGCCACGATCGGCACGATCTCGCCGAAGCCCAGCGTCACGATCGCCAGGTAGTCGCCGCGCAGCCGCAGCGTGGGCGCCCCGAACAGAACGCCGAAGAACGCGGTGACGCAGCCGGCCAGCGGCAGCGCCAGCCAGAACGACAGCGTGAAGTG
Source organism: uncultured Acetobacteraceae bacterium (assembly GCA_964247515.1). Lineage (GTDB taxonomy): Bacteria > Pseudomonadota > Alphaproteobacteria > Acetobacterales > Acetobacteraceae > CAVRQM01. The sequence continues at coordinate 7,449 of CAXTVL010000092.1, forward strand.
CGCCACGTCGCCGCTGCCCTGGTTGATCTTCTGCACCAGGCCGAACTGCGAGACGAACTGCCAGGCCGGCCCCCAGGCGGGGGTCATCTGGTAGGAGCTGAGCACGCCGAAGAAGTAGGCGCCGATGGCGAAGAACGCCGCGTAGCCGAGGTCGAGCAGGCCCGCGAAGCCCACCACGATGTTGAGCCCCAGCGCCAGCACCGCGTAGGCGGTGGCGTTGGTCATGCTGTCGAGGTCGGCGTCGCTGTCGATCAGCCAGGGCAGCGCCAGCATCACGGCGGCCAGCATGGTCAGCGCGAAGGCGCGGTCGCCCTTGGGCGCATGGGCCGCGAACGGGTTCTTCAGGCGGAAGCTGGCCGAGGACGCCATGCGCTCTCCGTCACGACTTGGTGGGCGCCACGCGGCCGAGCAGGCCCGCCGGGCGCACCACCAGCACCAGCACCAGGATCGAGAAGATGATCACGTCGGTCCAGGAGACCGAGATCGCCTGGCCGCCGAACGCCTCGATCAGCCCGATGACGAGGCCGCCCAGCATGGCGCCGGGCACGTTGCCGATGCCGCCCAGCACGGCGGCGGTGAACGCCCGCAGGCCGGTCTGGAAGCCGATCACGTAGCTGGTGTAGTTGTAGTAGAGGCCGAAGATCATGCCGCCCGCCCCGGCCAATGCCGAGCCGAGGAAGAACGCCATGACGATCACCCGGTCGACCTCGACGCCCATCATGCGCGCGGCTTCCGGGTCCTGCGCCGTGGCCCGCATCGCGCGGCCGATGCGGGTGTACTGCACGAGCCAGGTAAGGCCGCCCATCAACAGCACGCACAGCGCCCAGATCAGCAGCTCGCGCAGCCGCAGCACCGCGCCGCCGATCGGGAAGGTCACGCTGGGCAGCGGGTTGGGGAAGTTCTTGGCGTCCGCGCCGATCGACAGCAACACCAGGTTGAACAGGATGTACGAGACGCCGATGGTGGTGATCATCGCCGCCGGCCCTTTGACCGCGCGCAGCGGCCGCAGGCAGATCCGCTCGATCGCCACCCCCACCAGGCCGGACACCAGCATGGTGACGACCAGTGTGGTCAGCAGCACCCCGGCCAGGGCGAAGCCGGTCAGCACCGTGCCCTGCCCTGACAGGCCGAACTGCTGCAAGGTCCACAGGGCCACGAAGCTGCCGACCATGAACACGTTGAAATGCGAGAAGTTGATCAGCTCCAGGATGCCGTAGACCAGCGTGAAGCCCAGCGCCAGCAGGGCGTACATGGCCCCCAGGCTGAGACCGTTGATCAACTGCTGCACCAGCAGGTCGGTCGCCGTCATGGCGCCACTCCGACCGGCACGACGCTTCTCGCCCTGAGATCCAACAACTTACGTCATGGCCGGGCTTGACCCACGGCTGTCCGGTTCCCGTGACTTGCCTCCC
>CAXTVL010000093.1:0-8855 GCA_964247515.1 uncultured Acetobacteraceae bacterium
GTGCCGCCCGGCTGGCTGGTGCCCAACGCCACCGGATGGGGCAACGGCGCGCGGGACTCCGCCCACCGGCGCGGCCCGCCTCCCCCACGCCGCAACCGTCTGGGACCTGAGCCACCCGGCGCACCGATTTTCCTCGACCAGGCCCCCGCCCAGCGGGCGGCGGCGGCCTGCCGGTCGAGGACCGCTGGGTCGCGCGCGCCGCAGCGTCGCCCGCGATCCCGTCCCAGCGCATCGCTATGGCTCGTCCGTTCGTGCGAAAGAGGAAGACGCATCGGATACGACGGAAGGGATTTCCCACGGTGAGCAAGCGGATGTTCGATAGACCGATCGGACCCTCGAAGCCGTCATCGCCCAAGGCACCGGCGATGGTCACGCAACGCGACATCGCGCGGATCGCCGGGGTCTCGCAATCCGTCGTGTCGCGCGTCCTGGGCGGCAGCGGCTACGTCTCCAGCGACGCCAAGGCCAGGGTCCTGGGGGCCAGCGCCAGGGTAGGCTACCTGCCCGACGCGGGGGCGCGTACGCTGGTGACGGGCACGTCCAACATCGTCGCCATGGTCGTCGCCAACGTCACCAATGCCTTCTACCCGTACGCGTTCGACCGGCTCACGTCGGCGATCCACGCCCACGGCCACGAGATCATGCTGTTCTACGCGAGCGACGGGCAAGACATCGACACCCTGCTGCCGACCGTGCTGGCCTACAAGATCCGGGCGGCGATCCTGATGACCGCGAGCCTGACATCGTCGATGGCGGCGGCCCTGCGGACCCGTGGCATCCAGGTCATCATGTTCAATCGCTACTCGCTCGACATGGGCAGCAGCAGCGTCGCCTGCGACAACGAGGCCAGCGGCCGCCTGGTGGCCGAGGCGTTCCTCGAGGCTGGCCTGACCCGGGTCGTCTACTTTGGCGGCAGCGCAACGTCATCGACCAACCGGGACCGCAAGGCCGGTTTCATAGGCCGGCTTGGCGCGGCGGGCCTTGCGCCGATGCTCGTCGTGGACGGCAACTTCTCGCACGAGTGGGGATACGAGGCGGGCAACCTGCTCAAGCACATGCCTGACGTGCAGGCCGTCTTCTGCGCGGACGACGACATCGCCATGGGCGCCATCGACCGGCTGCGCTTCGACCTGTCCCGCCGCGTGCCCGAGGATGTCGCCGTGGTCGGGTTCGACGACGTGCCGGGCGCGGCCTGGCCCTCCTACGCGCTCACCACGGTCAGGCAACCGATCAACCAGATGACCAAGCGGACCATCGAGCTGCTCGACCAGCCTGTCGCCGCAAGCCTGCACCATGTCAGGCTGCCGGGCCGACTCATCCGCAGGACCACCTTCTGACGCGGGCGGGCTTGCTCCGCCTGGTCAGGCCGTGGCCGGACCCGAGCGCTCGATCGGGTGCAGCTCGATCGCGAGCCACACACAATCCGTGTCGGCGTAATAGCGATGCCACGGGTATTCCCAGCCACCCCCTGCGCCCACCCGCGCGAACGGCTCGTGCGTCATGCCGGGTGCCATGGCCACGTCCTCGTACAGCGACAGGGCGTCGCGTTCGCGGAACTTCTGCATCCTGCCGATGCCGTGGACCTGGGTGTGCAGCTCGAGGAACGGGTGCTCGTTGTGAATGGAGCAGTCGGTCTCGGGCGGCGCCCACCATAGGTTGAGCTTCAGCTCGAACGCCTGGGTGCGCGGGGTGCGTTCGGGCGCGCGCTCGTTGGTGAACACGTGCGGGTCGATGTCGACACGCCCGATCGTGTCCTGCGGCGAGATGTAGAGCGGTGCCTCGCGGGAGAACTTCCGGTTGCGGTTGCCGAACCAGTCCCAGCCGCCCAGCACCACGCCGCCCAGGTTCATGCGCTGGCGGACGCGCACGATCGCGACGCGGGACGCGTGCCGGATGCGCCCGCCACGCAGCGTGGTCGAGCGCCAGGCCGGCACGATACCGGGCAGCACGCCTTCGCAGACGATCGGCTCGGGCGAGAGGTTGACGACGACTCCCTCGACGACATGGTCGCGGGCCTCGTGCACCACGACGGCGTCGATGAACGAGTTGGCGAACGAGAGCGGGCGGACGCCCTGTTCGCTGGTGGCCGAAGCCGGCCCGGCGCTGCGCATGGCTTACGCCTGCACCTGGACGGGGATCGCGGCCGCCGGCCGCCGCACGCCGAAATCGGCCGCGAGCATGTGGTCACTGGCGCGCAGCGCTTGTGCCGCGATCGTCAACGCCGGGTTCATCGCCGAGGATGACGGGAAAAAACTAGAGTCGACGACGAACAGGTTGGAATGGTCGAATGAGCGGCAATACTGGTCGAGCGCGGCCTGGCCCGGATCGGTCCCGAAGCGGACCGTCCCGCACTGGTGCGACGTCGACAGCGTGCCGACGGTCTTGGTCAGGATCAGCGGGAACCCGGCCCGGCGCATCATCCGCGACACCCGGCTGACAAGCTTGAAGTGCGCCGGCCGGTTGTTGGGCGTATACGCCAGGGTGATCCGCTCGCCATCGACGCTGACGCGATTCTGCGGATCGGGCAGGTCCTCCGACATCACCCACCAGTCGACGCTGCGCTCGGCCAGCCGGCTGCTGATCCATTGCGGCACCAGCGGGTTGCTCGCGGTCAGCATCCCGGCGCGCAGCTTGCCGAGCAGTTGGGCGTTGCCCATCGGGTAGGGAAACTCTGTGTCGCCGAAATAGAAGTCGTTGACCGAGATGGTCTTCTGGAACACCGTCGGGTTCCGCTTCGCCGACACCGCCATCAATGCCGTGTTGTTGTGCGCCATGTAGTGACGCCCGACCACGCCCGAGCTGTTGGCGGCACCCGCCGGCGCCGCGGCCGATGCCGAGCGCAACAGCAAGGCGGCCGAATTGACCGCGCTGCAGGCGACCACGAACACTCCGGCGCTGGCTTGCTCGACGACGCCGTCGCGTTCGTACTCGACCCGCTCGACGCGCTTGCCGTCGGGCGAGAGCAGCAGCCGCCGGGCCAGGGCGCGGGTCACGAGCTCGACCCGTCCTGTGGCCATCGCCGGCCGCACGCCGCAGATCTCGGCGTCACCCTTCGCGTCGACCTGGCAGGGGAAACCGTCGCAGGTGCCGCAGCGGATGCAGCCGCCCTGGGGCGGGCGGAAGATCGATTGCGGCAGCGGCGCCGGGTGCAGCCCCTGTGCCGCGAGCCGTCGCGCCATGCTGGCGACCGCCGGCTCGTCGCCGATGGGTGGCCAGGGGAACGCCGTGTCGCGGGGTGGGTCGGTCGGGTCGCTGCCCTGGATGCCGCGCACGCCGAAGATGTGCTCGGCGCGGTCGTAGTATGGCATCATGTCGCGGTAGCTGACTGGCCACGCCGGCGACACGCCGCCCTCGTGCTCCAGCGCCGTGAAGTCGCGCTCGCGCAGGCGCACCATGCTGGCGCCATAGAACTTCGAGCTGCCACCGACATAGTAGTAGATCGCCGGGCGGAACGGCTTGGCCTCCTTGTCGTACCAGGTGTCGTGCGCGGTGTACTTCTTGTCGTTGAAGACCGCCTGCACGCTCCAGTTGTCCGGCTCGCGCGGCAGCACGTCGCCGCGTTCCAGCATCAGCACCGAGACGCCGTTCTCGGCCAGGTTGCGCGCGACCAGCCCGCCTCCGATGCCGCTGCCGACGATCACCACGTCGTATGATTTCAAACCGCTCACGACGCACCTCCCCTACCGCTAGCCGGGCAGCCGCCAGCCCCGCCTGATGTCACCATTCGTATGCATACTCAGCGTCCGGTGCAAGCTGGAAGGCTTGACACGCGGTCAGCGGTAATATTTTGCGATAATCCAGGCATTTTCCCATTGCGGACTGCAGCGTGCCGGAATACGAATTCGTACGGGCGATCGAAGGGGTCGGCAGCGATGCGCGTTGCGGGACGGATTGCAACCTTGGCGTGCCGCATGGGGAATTCCTGGTGCCGCTGAGCCGAACGGCTGCTGCGACCCTGATGCCGGCGACCGGGTCGGCCGCAGCCGACACGGTCGAGCGGCGGCCCTTCGCCATCGCGCCGGGCCTGCTGGCGCTGCTGCCGTCGCTGTTCCTGCTGTTCGTGGCCGTCTACGGCTTCTCGATCTGGAGTGGCCTCATCTCGTTCACCGCCTCGGCCATGGTGCCGGTGCTGAAATTCGTGGGCTTCGCGCAATACGGCCGGCTGTGGGGTTCGGACCGGTGGAACCTGGCGGTGTGGAACCTCGCGGTGTTCAGCGTGCTGTTCATCGCGATCTCGATCGGCCTCGGCCTGCTGCTGGCCATCCTGCTCGACCAGAAGGTGCGGTTCGAGAACACCCTGCGCGCGGTGTTCCTGTATCCCATGGCGATCTCGTTCATCGTCACCGGTGTCGCGTGGAAATGGCTGCTCAACCCGGAATACGGGCTCGAGCACCTGATGCACCAGCTCGGCTGGCAGTCGTTCCACTTCGACTGGCTGGTGAACCCGCGGCGCTCGATCTACACGCTGGTGATCGCCGCCGTCTGGCAATCGAGCGGGTTCGTCGTGGTGCTGTTCCTGGCCGGCCTGCGCAGCGTCGACAAGAGCATCGTCAACGCGGCGCGCATCGACGGCGCCGGCCCCTGGCTGATCTACCGCGCGGTCATCCTGCCGACGCTGCGCCCGGTGCTGCTCACCGTGATCGTGATCCTGCTCTACAACGCGATCCGTTCGTTCGACCTGGTGGTGGCGCTGACCGGCGGGGGTCCGGGGTTCTCGAGCGACCTGCCGACCACCTTCATGTTCAACTACGCGTTCAGCCGGGCGCAACTGGGCGAGGCCTCGGCGAGCTCGGTGATGATCCTCGTCGCGGTGGCCGTGGTCGTCGTCCCCTACCTCGTCGTGGAGCTGCGCCATGAGCGTCGCACTCAGTAGCGCCGACACGCTGGCCGCGGCGGCCGGCCAGGGTGCCGCCGGGCGGCTGTCCGGGGCGCTGTCGCGGCTCGCGATCTACGCGGCCCTGCTCGGCGCCGCGGTGTTCTTCCTGCTGCCGCTGTTCGTGATGCTGGTCACGTCGTTCAAGTCGATGGACGAGATCCGCGCCGGCTCGCTGTTGGCGTTCCCGCGCGCCGCCACCACCGAGCCGTGGCGCACCGCATGGTCGAGCGCCTGCGTCGGGGTGAACTGCGTGGGGCTGCGCGGGTTCTACGTCCGCACCTTCCTGATGGTCGTGCCGGCGGTGCTGCTCTCGACCTTGATCGGCGCGGTCAACGGCTTCGCGCTGACCAAGTTCTCGTTCCGGCATTCGCGGCTGGTGTTCGGGCTGATCATGTTCGGCTGCTTCACGCCATACCAGGGCGTCATCATCCCGACGGCCAAGGTGTTGGGATTCCTTGGCCTGGCCGGGACGCTGCAGGGGCTAGTGCTGGTGCACACCGTGTTCGGCATCCCGTTCACGACAATGTTCTTCCGCAACTTCTTCGTCACCGTGCCGCAAGACCTGATCAAGGCGGCGAAGGTCGACGGCGCCGGCTTCTTCCGCATCTTCTGGAGCGTCGTGCTGCCGGTCTCGCTGCCGATCTTCGTGGTCTCGATCATCTGGCAGTTCACCGGCTTGTGGAACGACTACCTGTTCGGGGTGTCGTTCACCGTGGGCGACAACACACCGATCATGGTGGCCCTCAACAACATGGTCAGCACCAGTTTCGGCGACAAGCCGTGGAACGCCGACATGGCCGCGGCCGTGCTCGTGGCGTTGCCGACATTGCTCATCTACCTGTTGGCGGGCAAGTATTTCGTGAGCGGCCTGATGGCCGGCTCGGTCAAGGGCTGAGCCATGGCATCGCTCGAGATCCGCAACATCTGCAAGAGCTACGGCCCAGTCAAGGTGCTCGACGACGTGAGCGTCACGGCCGACCACGGCGAGTTCCTGGTGTTGCTGGGGCCGTCGGGCTGCGGCAAGTCGACGCTGCTCGGCGCCATCGCCGGGCTCGAGCACGTCGACAGCGGCCACATCCTGATCGACGGCCGCAAGATCGACGCCCTGGAGCCCAAGGCACGCGACATCGCGATGGTGTTCCAGTCGTACGCGCTGTACCCGAGCATGACGGTGCGGCAGAACATCTGCTTCGGGATGCGGGTCCGCGGCGTGGCCAAGGCCGAGCAGGCGGCGCAGGTGAACCGGGTGGCCAAGATGCTGCAGCTAGACGCCCTGCTCGATCGCCGGCCGGCGCACCTGTCGGGCGGCCAGCGGCAGCGCGTGGCGATGGGAAGGGCGCTGGTGCGCTCGCCCAAGGTGTTCCTGTTCGACGAGCCGCTGTCCAACCTCGACGCATTGCTGCGCGTCGACATGCGCACCGAGATCAAGAAGCTGCACAAGACGGTCGCCACCACCAGCGTCTACGTGACGCACGACCAGATCGAAGCGATGACGCTGGCGTCCAAGATCGTGGTCATGCGGCTGGGCGTCATCCAGCAGGTCGGCACGCCGCGGCAGATCTACGACCGGCCGGCCAACACCTTCGTCGCCGGCTTCATCGGCTCGCCTCCGATGAACCTGATCCCGGCGACGCTGCGCTTGGCCGCGGGGCGCGTCGAGGTCTCGTTCCGGCGCGCCGGTCTGCCCGACGCCAGCATCGACATGGGTCCGGCCATGGCGGCGCTCGCCCCCCATGACGGACGGACGGTGACGCTGGGCATCCGCCCCGAGGCGCTGGCCGAGGCCGGTGATGCCGACGCGGCGGCGGGGCTCGACCTCGACGCGGTCGTCGAAGTGGTCGAGCCGACTGGCGCCGACACGTTCGGCATCCTGACGCTGGGCGGCCGCGAGGCGGCGGCGAAACTGAAGCCCGGCCACGTGCGCGTCGACCAAGTGTGCCGCTTCACGCTCGATCGGCAGAATATCCTGCTGTTCGACCCGGACACCGGCCTGTTGCTGAATTGAGCGCGTCCGCCGCCCACCCCGAACCCGGAGGCCACCACGATGACTCATCGCCTATCCCGAGCCGCCGTCGCCGCAGCGGCGCTCGCCCTGGCGTGGCCCGGCGCAGCGCGGGCCGCCGAGACGATCGAGGTCATGCACCAGTGGACCTCGGGCGGCGAGGCGTTCGCGCTGCAGTCGATCAAGGAGGCGCTGGCGGCCAAGGGCATCGCCTGGGCCGACACGGCGATCGCGGGTGGCGGTGGCGCCAACGAGAAGCAGGCGCTGCAGGCTCGCTTCGCCTCCGGCAACCCGCCGGCGGCGACCGCGGTGCAGGCGCAGGATGTCGCCGCCTACGCCGACCAGGGCGCGCTCGGCAACGTCGATGCGATCGCGCAGGCGTTGGCCTGGCCCAAGATCCTTTCGCCCGAGGTGCTGCCCTTCACCAGGCAGGGCGCCACCTACGTCGCGGTGCCGATCGGCGAGCACCGCGAGAACATGATGTGGGCCAACGCCAAGTTGCTGGCGCGAGTGGGCGGCAAGGCGCCGGCGACCTGGCCCGAGTTCAACGCCCTGGCCGACAAGCTCAAGGCTGCCGGCGTCATCCCGCTGGCGCTGGGCGGGGAGGACTGGCAGGAGGCGGAGGTGTTCTCCGACATCCTGATCGGGCTGCACGGCAAGGACTTCTTCGACCAGGCGATCGTCAAGCAGGATCCGGTGGCGCTGAGCGGGCCGAAGATGGTCGCGGTGTTCGACGAGTTTCGCAAGGTCCTCGGCTACACCGACACCAACCGCGCCGGCCGGGATTGGAACGCCGCGACCCAGATGGTGATCGCGGGCAAGGCTGCGATGCAGTTCATGGGTGACTGGGCCAAGGGCGAGTTCGCCTTGGCCAAGATGGTCCCGGGCAAGGATTTCGTGTGCACCAGCGCCCCCGGCAACGGCAGCGTCTTCGTTTGGGAGATCGACATGTTCGCCTTCTTCAAGCAGAGCAATCCCGTGGTGCAGAAGATGCAGTATCAACTCGCGTCCGTCGTGCTCGATCCCACCGTCCAGCTCGCGTTCAACCTGCGCAAGGGCTCGATCCCGGTGCGCGACGACCTCGACACGTCGAAGTTCGATTCGTGCGCCCAGACCAACTTCGCCGACCGCACTGCCGACACCAAAACCGGCCAGATGATCGGCTCGTTCATCGAGAACGTGGCGATCGCGAGCGCGCCGCGGGCGGCGATCCTCGACGTGATCACCCAGTTCGCCAACACGCCGGCGATGTCGTCGCAGGAGGCGGCCGCCAAGCTCGCCAAGTCGGTCAAGGCGCTCTGAGGTGCGGCGGTCTCGGGCGTCGCGCGATCTGCATCGGATGACACGCGGAGCCGGGCGCGCTGCCCGCTGCGCAGAGGGGAGGCGTCAATGAAGCTCACGGGTGGCCAAGTCGTCGCGCGCGCGCGCAAGGAATACGGCGTGCAGTACGTGGCCGGCATCCCCGGCCACGGCGCCTGGACGATGATCGACGCGCTGCTGGAGCCGGGCAGCGAGCTGCCGTTCATCCAGGTCATGCACGAGCAAGCCGCCGTGCACATGGCCGACGGCTACTATCGCGCCAGCGGCCGGCCGATGGCGGCACTGACCTCGCTCGGGCCTGGTGCCACCAACACCATCATCGGCCTGGCCACCAGCTATGTCGACAGCACCGCATTGTTCCTGGTCACTGGCGCGCCGGCCACGCACATGCGCGGCCACGGCGTCATGCAGGAAATCGAGCGGGCGCAGAGCGACAATTTCTCCCGCGTCACCGAGGCCGTGACCAAGCGGCATTGGGAGGTGAGCCGGGTCGACGAGCTGCCGTTCGTCATGCACCGCGCCTTCAACACCATGCTGAGCGGCCGGCCCGGCCCGGTGCATGTCGAGGTGCCGATGGACGTGCAGGCCGACGCCGCCGAGGTCGCGATCCATCCGTTGGCGGAGCGCATGATGATCGGCCGGCCACTCAGCATGGTG
>CAXTVL010000094.1:0-8847 GCA_964247515.1 uncultured Acetobacteraceae bacterium
GGGCCTTCATCGCCAAGTGGCGCGCGACGCTGGCCGGGCGGGCGGCGTCCGGCCCGGTGGCGATCTGGGGCGCCGGCGCCAAGGGCACCAGCTTCGCCCTGCTGGTCGACCCGGAGGCGACGCTGATCGACCACGCCGTCGACATCAATCCCGCCAAGCAGGGGCTGTTCCTGGCGGGAAGCGGGCTCGCCGTGTTGGCGCCCGACCGCTCGGCGGCACGGCGCCCCGCGAGCGTCGTGGTCATGAACCCCAACTACCTCGACGAAATCCGGGCGCTGGCCGGGCAGGGCACCCGCGCTCCGTCGCTGATCCCCCTAGCCTGAGAGCCACGCCATGAAGCTCGAGATCGACACCGCGGCCGGCAGCCTGCGCCGCGACGGCCAGGAGATTCCCCTGCACAGCGCGCGCGGCTTCGAGGTGGTCTCCGACCTCTGGCTCAAGGTCGGCTGGGGCCAGAAATACTCGTACGGCTTCTCCTGGCTCGGCGTGCCGGTCATCCAGTTGCCGGAGGACATGCTGCGTTTCCAGGAGGTCGTGGCCCGGCTGCGGCCCGACGTCGTCGTCGAGTGCGGCGTGGCGCATGGCGGCTCGGCGGTGTTCTCGGCCAGCCTGTGCCGACTGCTGGGCCGGGGAAGGGTGGTCGCGGTCGACATCGACATCCGGCCGCACAACCGCGCCCGCCTCGAGGCGCATCCGCTGGCCGACCTGATCACCCTCGTGCAAGGCCCGTCCACCGAGCCCGAGATCGTGGCGCGGGTGCGCCAGCACATCCGCCCGGACGAGACGGTGCTGGTCGTGCTCGATTCCGACCACAGCTACGCGCACGTCATGGCCGAGCTCGCCGCCTACGGCCCGCTGGTGACACCGGGGTCGTACATCGTCGCGACCGACGGCGTGATGCAGGATCTGGAGGACGTCCCGGGCGGGAAGCCCGGCTGGGCCGCCGACAACCCGGCCCGTGCCGCGCGCGACTTCGCCGCCGCCAACCCGGCCTTCGCATTCGAGCAGCCGGCCTGGCCGTTCAACGAATCGCGGCTCACGCGCAACGTCACCTATTGGCCGCAGGCCTGGCTGAAGCGCGTCGGTTAGTCGGCCCGCAGGCGTAACAGCCGCGCCACCGGCGCCGCGGTCCATCCCTGCGCGGCGACGGAGGCGATGACCACCACGAACACGACGTCGAACAGCGCGCGTCCGCTCCTGACGCCCTGCAGCAGCGGGATGATGGTGAGAAAGATCGGCACCGCCCCGCGCAGCCCCGCCCAGGCGACGAAGGCGGCTTCCCGCAGCGTCCAGCGGCACGGCAGCAGGCAGGCCAGCACGGCCGCCGGCCGAGCCAGCAGGATCAGCGTCGCCGACACGAGCAGGGCGGGCAGGATCAGCGGCGGCAGTTCGTGCGGCGTCACCAGCAGGCCCAGCATCAGGAACAGCGCGATCTGCGCCAGCCAGCCGAGCGCCCCGAAGAAGCGCGTGACCGGCTGCGCCCCCGGGTGCTCGGCGTTACCGACCACGGCACCGGCCAGGTAGACCGCCAGGAACCCGCTGGCGCCCAGCGTCTGCGCGCCCCCGAAGATCGCCAGCGCGCCGCCCACCGCCAGCACCGGGAACACCGAACGCTCGATGGTCAGCCGGCGGAACAGCCACAGCAAGGCCGTCCCGCTGACCAGCCCGATCGCGGCACCGCCGCCCATCTCCTCGACGAACAGCAGCGCCGCGTGTCGGGCGTCGAGCCCGTCCGGCGTCGTCAGCACCGTGACCAGGCCCACGGTGAGGAACACGCTCATCGGGTCGTTCAGCCCGGACTCCACCTCCAGCGCCGCCACCACGCGTGACGGGACGGCGACCCGTGACAGGCGAAGCAGGACGGAGACGGCCGCGGCGTCGGTCGGCGCCGTGACCGCGCCCAGCAGCAGCGCCTCGGCCCAGGTGGCGCCGAACAGCAGCCGGACCGCCACGCCCACCACCCCGGCGCTGATCGCGACACCGACCGTCGCGAGGGCGACCGAGGGCCAGAGCGCCTGGCGCACCATGTCGCGCTTGGTGTTGAGGCCGCCCTCGAACAGGATGGCCGCCAGCGCCAGGCTGCCGACCAGATAGGCGGCCTTGAAATCGTCGAACATGATGCCGCCCGGCCCGTCCTCGCCGGCCAGCATCCCGACGCCGATGAACACCAGCAGCAGCGGCGTGCCGATGCGCGCCGAGAGCAGCCCGGCGAAGGTCGCCAGCAGGCAGAGCGCGCCGGCGACCAGGATGATCTCGTGGCTGTCGCTCACAGCCTGGCCCGATCGCGGACGCCGCCGCTACATCTGCCGGTCGCCGACCACCACCCCGTCCGGGATGTCCATGCCGTTCGGTGGCGCGTCCAGCACCTCGATGCCGACCAGCCGCTCAGACAGCCACGCGCTGGGCGAGCTGCTGACGCCAGGCACGTTGGCGCGGGCGTCCTCGTAGCGCCCGGCGGCCAGGGCGCGCGCGTCCTCGGCGCGCTCGGTGTTGACCCAGACCTCGCCGCGGTATGGCGTGCTCTCCCAGGCCGGATCCTCCAGCAGCGCCACGACCGGCTTCAAATGGTAGATCGGCATTGCGGCCCCCGTTGGATTGCCCCTGCCCAACGCCCGCTAGACGGCGCGGTTCGCCACCAGCTCCGCCACCACGCCGGGGTCGGCCAGGGTCGAGATGTCGCCCAGCCCGTCGGTCTCGCCGGCGGCGATCTTGCGCAGGATGCGGCGCATGATCTTGCCGCTGCGGGTCTTGGGCAGGCCCGGCGCCCACTGGATCGCGTCGGGGGCGGCGATCGGCCCGATGTCGCGCCGCACGCAGGCGACCAGCTCGCGCTTCAGCGCGTCCGACGGCGTGGCCTCGTCCTTCAGCGTCACGTAGGCGTAGATGCCCTGGCCCTTGACGTCGTGCGGGAACCCCACCACCGCCGCCTCGGCGACCGAGCGGTGCCCGACCAGCGCGCTCTCGACCTCGGCGGTGCCCATGCGGTGCCCGGAGACGTTGATCACGTCGTCGACCCGCCCGGTGATCCAGAAATAGCCGTCGGCGTCGCGCCTGGCGCCGTCGCCGGTGAAGTACTTGCCGGGGAAGGTGGTGAAGTAGGTCTGCACGAAGCGCTCGTGGTCGCCGAACACGGTGCGCATCATGCCCGGCCACGGCCGGGCGATGCACAGCAGGCCCTCGGCCTCGCCGTCCAGTCCATGCCCCTCGGCGTCGACCAGCACCGGCACGATGCCGGGCAACGGCAGGGTCGCCGAGCCGGGCTTGACGTCGACCGCCCCCGGCAGCGGGCTGATCAGGATGCCGCCGGTCTCGGTCTGCCACCAGGTATCGACGATCGGGCAGCGGTGCTCGCCCACCACCTCGTTGTACCACTTCCAGGCTTCCGGGTTGATCGGCTCGCCGACGGTGCCGAGCAGGCGCAGGCTGGCGCGGCTGGTGCCGCGCACATGCGCGTCGCCCTCGCGCATCAGCGCGCGGATCGCGGTCGGCGCGGTGTAGAAGATCGTGACCTGGTGCTTGTCGACGCTCCGCCATAGCCGGCCGGCGTCGGGATAGTTCGGCACGCCCTCGCACATCACGGTGGTGGCGCCGTTGGCCAGCGGGCCGTACACGGTGTAGCTGTGCCCAGTGACCCAGCCGACGTCGGCGGTACACCAGAACACGTCGTCCGGCCGGAGGTCGAACACCCATTCGTGGGTCAGGCTGGCCCAGACCAGGTAGCCGGCGGTGGTGTGCAGCGCGCCCTTCGGCTTGCCGGTGCTGCCGGAGGTGTAGAGGATGAACAGCGGGTCCTCGGCCGCCATCGGTTCCGGCGCGCAGTCGGGCGAGGCCGCGGCCAGCGCCGGCCCGTAGGCGAGGTCACGGCCAGGCCGCATCGGCACTTCCGAGCCGGTCACGGCGACCACGACGACGTGCTCGACGCCGGGGCATTGCAGCAGGGCGGTGTCGGCGTTGGCCTTGAGCGGCACCCGACGGCCGCCGCGTCGGCCCTCGTCGGCGGTGATCAGCACGCGGGCCCCGGCGTCCTGCACGCGGTTGGTCAGGCTGTCGGGCGAGAAGCCGCCGAACACCACGGTATGAACCGCGCCGATGCGGGCGCAGGCCAGCATGGCGACCGCCGCCTCGACCACCATCGGCAGGTAGATGCACACCCGGTCGCCCTTGGCGACACCGAGCCCGCGCAGCACGTTGCCGAGCCGGCAGACCTCCTCGTGCAGCGCCCGGTAGGTGACACGGCGCTCCATCCCGGGCTCGTCGCCCTCCCAGATGATCGCCGCCTTGTCGCCGTCGCGCTCCAGGTGGCGGTCGAGGCAGGACATCGAGGCGTTGAGCGTGCCGTCGCCGAACCACGACACCCGCACGTCGCCGTCGAAGCCGCCGCGTAGCGCCTCGGTGGGCGGGCGCATCCAGGCAATCCGCCGCGACTGCTCCAGCCAGAACTCCTCCGGCTGCTCCAGCGCCCGACGGGTGGCCTCGGCGTGCCCGGCGGCGTCGATGCCGGCGGCGTCGGCGAACTCCGGGCGTACCGGGTAGAGGCGGTTCGGCATTTGGTTTCCTCCATGGACAGCGGGACGAGCGTTGGCCCCGACGAAACTATATTAGGGGTGCCCGGCCCAGCCGCCCAGCTTGCAAATATGCGCCCAGTGCGGCTCGGACACCGGCACCACCGACAACCGCGACTGGCGCACCAGCAGCAAGCCCTCCAACGCCGGGTCGGCCTTCATCCGCGCCAGCGTCACCGGGCGCGGCATCGCCGCCAGGGCGCGCATGTCGACGCAGACCCAGGCGCCCTTGGCCTCGTCCGGCCGCATCGTGGGGTCCGGGTAGGCCTCGCGCGCGACCTCGACCACGCCCACCACCTCGCGTCCGGTGCTGGAGTGATAGAAGAACGCGCGGTCGCCCAGGCGCATGGCGGCCAGGTGGTTGCGCGCCGCGTAGTTGCGCACGCCGGTCCACGGCTCGACCTCGCGCGCCACCTGCTGCTCCCAGCCGAACGCCTCCGGCTCGGACTTGACCAGCCAATACGCCACTAGGCGACGCGCGCGCCGTCCTTGAACACCAGGCGGTGCGGGCGGACCAGCGTGCTCTCGAACAGGCCGGCCTGCGCGTACGGGTCGGCGGCGGCGAACGCCTCGGCGGCGGCGCGGTCGGCGGCCTCGACCAGCAGCAGCGAGCCGCACGGCTTGCCCTCGGGGTCGAGCACGGCGCCGGCGCTGACCAGCTCGGCCACGCGGCTCTCCAGCCAGGCCAGATGGGCCGGCCGGTGGGACATCCGGGTCTCCAGCGCCCCGGGGCGGTCGGTGCAGAAGATGGCGAACAGCACAGTGGCCTCCTCGGGACTTCCAAGCCCGCTGGTGTAAACTATTGGACAGGTTGGTTGTAGCGGCTAGACTCGCGGGCCGAAGCGGCTTCAAACCGCCCACGTCCAACTATATGGTGCTCTCATGGACGCCAGCAGCCCGGCCGTTCCCACCCCCTACCCGGCATCGGCGAAGGCGGGACGCAGCCTCCACCGTTTCGCCAACCCCGGCGCGTTCCTGCGCCTGTCCGGGCGCGTTTTGCCACCGCTGGCGGCACTCGGCATCGCGCTCACGCTGGCGGGCTGCGTCTGGGGCCTGGCGTTCTCGCCCTCCGACTGGCAGCAGGGCGACGCGGTGCGGATCATGTACGTGCACGTCCCCGCCGCCTGGCTGGCCTCGCTCGGCTACGTCATGCTGGCGCTGTGCTCGGCCGCCTCGCTGATCTGGCGTCATCCCCTGGCCGACCTGGCGGCGGCCGAGATCGGGCCGGTGGGGGCGGCCGTGACCGCGCTGTGCCTTGCCACCGGCAGCCTTTGGGGCAAGCCGATGTGGGGCGCCTGGTGGGTGTGGGACGCGCGGCTGACGTCGGTGCTGGTGCTGTTTTTCCTGTACCTCGGCCACGTCGCCCTGGTGCGGGCGTTCGACGATCCGCAGCGTGGCGCGCGGGCGGCGGCGGTGCTCGCCCTGGTCGGCGTGGTCAACCTGCCGATCATCAAGTTCTCGGTGCAGTGGTGGAACACGCTGCACCAGCCGGCCTCGATCACCCTGACCGGGGCGCCCGCCATGGCGCCGGCGATGCTGTGGCCGCTGTTGCTGACGGCGTTGGGCTTCACCGCCGGCTTCGTGGCGCTGGTGCTGGCGCGCACCCGGGCGGGCGTGATGGAACGGCGCATCCGCGGCCTGCTGCTGGCAAGGGCGAACGCGGCATGACCCACCTCCCGTTCGTCGCCGGTGCCTATGGCCTTACCGTGGCGGTGTCGCTGTGGTTGTCGCTCGGAGCCGCCATTCGGATGAAGCAAGCACGACGGCGGCTGGCCGCGATTGATCCGCGCGGAGAGCGGCGATGACGCGCAAGGGCCGCCGGATGGCGGTGCTGCTGGCCTGCGGCGTGGGCCTCGGCTCGGCGGCGGCGCTCACCTTCTCGGCGCTGGGCACCACCATGACGTTCTTCGTGGCCCCCTCCGACGTCGCCACCAAGGCGCCGGGTCCGGGCCGCACCTTCCGGCTCGGCGGGCTGGTGGTCGCCGGCAGCCTGAAGCGCACCAGCGAGGACGGCCAGCCCGCCGCCAGCTTCCGGATCACCGACGGCGGCGGCACCGTCGCGGTGCGCTATGTCGGCATCCTGCCCGATCTGTTCCGCGAGGGGCAGGGCGTGGTGACGCTGGGCAGCCTCGGCACCGACGGCGCGTTCCAGGCGCAGGAGGTGCTGGCCAAGCACGACGAGACCTACATGCCCAAGGACGTCGCCGACGCGCTCAAGAAGTCCGGCCGCTGGCGTCCCGAGCAGGGCAAGCCGCCGGTGGCCGCGACCTGGAACGCGCCCGCCGGCAGCGCGGTCGCGAAGGTGGGCGGATGAACGGTTTTGCGCTCGGCGGGCCCTCGGTCCCCGAACTCGGCCATTTCGCGCTGGCGCTGGCGGTCGCGGTCGGCTTCGCGCAGGCGGTCCTGCCGATCTACGGCGCCTGGCGGCGCGACACCCGGCTGATCGCCGCCGCCCCGGCGCTGGCGGTGGGTCAGTTGATCGCGCTGGCGACGGCGTTCGGCTGTCTGGTCTGGAGTTCCGTGACCGACGACTTCTCGGTGCTCAACGTGGCCGAGAACAGCCACTCGCTGAAACCCCTGCTGTACAAGATCACCGGCGCCTGGGGCGACCACGAGGGCTCGACGCTGCTGTGGTGCCTGATCCTGGCGATGTGCGGCGGTGCCGTCGCGACCTTCGGGGGCAACTTGCCGGCGGCGCTGCGGGCGCGGGTGATCGGCGTGCTGGGCCTGTCCTCGGTCGGCTTCGAGCTGTTCGCGCTGACGTCCAGCGACCCGTTCGTGCGGTTGTGGCCGCCGCCGGTCGACGGGCGCGACATGAACCCGCTGTTGCAGGATCCCGGCCTCGCGTTCCATCCGCCGATCCTCTACGTCGGCTATGTCGGCTTCGCGGTGCCGTTCGCCTTCGCCGTGGCGGCGCTGTTGGAAGGCCGGGTCGACGCCGCCTGGGGGCGCTGGGTGCGTCCATGGACGTTGGCCGCCTGGTGCTTCCTGACCGGCGGCATCGCGCTCGGCTCCTGGTGGGCGTATTACGAGCTGGGGTGGGGCGGCTACTGGTTCTGGGATCCGGTGGAGAACGCCAGCCTGCTGCCATGGCTGACCGGCACCGCGCTGCTGCACTCGGCGATCGTGGTCGAGAAGCGCGAGGCGCTCAAGACCTGGACCGTGCTGCTGGCGATCGGCACCTTCTCGCTGAGCCTGTCCGGCACCTTCCTGGTGCGCTCCGGCATTCTGAACTCGGTGCATTCCTTCGCCAACGATCCGGCGCGGGGCATGTTCATCCTGGGATTGCTGGCCCTGGTGATCGGCGGCTCGCTGCTGCTGTTCGCGCTGCGGGCGCCCGCCCTGTCGCATAGCGGCGTGTTCGCGCCGGTGTCGCGCGAGGGGGCGCTGGTGCTCAACAACATCCTGCTGTGCTCGATCGCCGCCGTGGTGATGACCGGCACCACCTACCCGCTGTTCGCCGACCTGCTGCTCGGGCAGAAGATCAGTGTCGGCGCGCCGTTCTTCAACGCGACCGTGCTGCCGCTGGCGGTGCCGGTGTTCGCCGCCATGGCGGTGGGGCCGATGCTGCCGTGGAAGCGCGCGGCGCTGTGGCCGGCGCTGCGCAAGCTGTGGTGGGCGGCGCTCGTGGCCCTCGCGGTCGGCCTGTTCGCCGCGACCGGCGCCACGCTGTTGCCCACGCTGGCGTTCGCCGCCGCCGCCTGGCTGGTGTTCGGCGCCGCCTCAGACATCGTGGAGCGCACCCGGCTGTTCCGCGTGCCGTTCGCCAACAGCGCGCAACGGTTGGCCGGACTGCGCCGCGCCTCGGTCGGCGCCACGCTGGCCCATGCCGGGCTGGGCGTCACCATCGCCGGGATCGCCGGCATGTCGCTGGCCTCGCAACGCATCGCGCTGGTGCATCCGGGCGAGACGATCGGCTTCGCCGGCTACCAGTGGACGCTGCACGACATGCACGACGCCGCCGGCTCGAACTACGCGGCGCGGGTCGCCACCATCGACGTCAGCCGCGACGGACGCCCGGTGGTGACGTTGGCGCCGGAGCGGCGCAGCTTCCCGGTGCAGCGGATCACCACCACCGAGGCCAAGATCAGCACCAACTTCCTGCGCGACCTGTATGCCGTCCTGGGCGACGAGCGCACCGATGCCGGCGGCCCGGCGGCGGTGCTGCGGCTCAACGTCAACCCGCTGGCGCCGTGGATCTGGCTCGGCGCGCTGGTGATGGCGGTGGGCGGGCTGCTGTCGCTGAGCGACCGCCGGCTGCGCGTCGGCGCCCCGGTGCGCGCGG
>CAXTVL010000095.1:0-8811 GCA_964247515.1 uncultured Acetobacteraceae bacterium
GTGCCGGCCAGGCCGCGCCGTCCGGCGGTGTCGAGGTCGTCCGACAGTGCCACGTCGTCGCCCACCACCACCATCTCGACGGCGATCCCCTCGGCGCGGGCCAGTTCGGCGGCGAGGCCGAAATTGAGCCGGTCGCCGGTGTAGTTCTTGACCACCAGGAGCACGCCGGCCGGCCCGGCGACCGCGCGCACCGCCGCCAGCACCGCGTCGGCACTGGGCGAGGTGAACACGTCACCCAGCACGGCGGCGCGCAGCAGGCCTGGCCCGACATAGCCCGCGTGCGCCGGCTCGTGCCCCGCGCCCCCGCCCGAGACGATCGCGACCTCGTGGGCATCGCCCTGGCGCAGCACCACGGTCTCGCCGTCGAGCAGCGACAGGCCGGGGTGCAGCCGCAGCAGCCCGTCCAGCATCTCCGGGACGATTTGCCGGGGGTCGTTGATGAGCTTCTTCATGCGGGGCCTTCCAACGCTTGCCCGCACATTGCGAAACGCCTCGGCTCCTGGCAAACGCGCTAAGCCGCTTGCCCCGCGCACCAGCCGCTGGCCCACGCCCATTGGAAGTTGTAGCCACCCAGCCAGCCGGTCACGTCGACCGCCTCGCCGATCGCGAACAGGCCGGGCACGGCGTTCGCCGCCATGGTGCGCGATGACAGGTCGCGTGTGTCGATGCCGCCGCGCGTCACCTCCGCCTTGGCATAGCCCTCCGACCCGCTGGGCGTCACGCTCCAGGCCTGCAGCCGCGCCGCCAGTGCCCGCAACGCGCGGTCCGGCAGGTCGGCGAGCCGGCCGGCACCCTCGACCGTCGCCGCCAGCGCCTGCGCCAGGCGTTGCGGCAGCGCCTCGGCCAGCACGCCGCGCAGCTCGGCGCGTGGCCGTGTGCGCTTGCGCTCCAGCAGGAACGCCGCCGGATCGCGGCCGGGCAGCAGGTTCAGCGTGATCGGCCCGGCTTGCCAGCACGACGAGATCTGCAGGATCGCCGGCCCGGACAGGCCGCGATGGGTGAACAGCGTCGCCTCGCGAAAGCGGGCGCGGCCCAGCGTCACCTCGCTGTCGAGCGCCACCCCGCTCAACGGCCGCATCAGCGCCAGCAGGTCGCCCGCGAAGGTGAGCGGCACCAGCGCCGGGCGGATCGCGGTCAGCCGCAGGCCGAACCGCCGCGCCGCGTCGTAGGCGAAGCCGGTGGCGCCGAGCTTCGGGATCGACAGCCCGCCGGTCGCCAGCACCAGGCTGTCCGAGGTGAAGCAGCCGTGGTCGGTCTCCACGCGGAACCGGTCGGCGCGGCCGAGCTCGGTCACGCGATGAGCGAGCCGCAGGTCGACGCCCGCGGCGGCGCACTCGGCCAGCAGCATGGCGACGATGGCGCGCGCCGAGCCGTCGCAGAACAACTGGCCCAGCGTCTTCTCGTGATGGGCGATGCCGTGCCGCTCGACCATCGCCACGAAATCCTGTGGCGTGTAGCGCCCCAGCGCGCCCCGGCAGAAATGCGGGTTGTCCGACAGGAAGCGTTCCGGCGCCGTGCCGGTGTTGGTGAAGTTGCACCGCCCGCCGCCCGAGATCAGGATCTTGGCACCTGCCTCGGGACGGTGGTCGAGCAGCAGCACGCGTCGCCCGCGCTGCCCGGCGGTGAGCGCGCACATCAGGCCCGCGGCGCCGGCGCCGAGCACGATCACGTCGAACTGCGTCATGCCCGGGATATGGCCGGAGCCGCGCGCGATGCAACGAACCGGCGTCGGCGGCGCTCACGCGATGTCGATGTCGTTCACCACCGCCGTGGTCCCGGGCGCGGCCCACGCGGTCGCCGCGGCGACCTGGCGCTCGTGCGGCGTGCGGACGGTCCCGGTCAGCCGGACCTTGCCGCCTTCCGCCGTCACCTTGACGTCGCCGGGGTTGAAGAACCAAGACCGATGCAAGGCGTGGGTGATCGCGTCGTCAAGGCCCGCGGTGTCGACCCGCGGGGCAATCGTGATGTGGTTGTTGACCCCGGTCACGCCGAACAGGCCGCCGACGTCCAGCGCCGCCGCCGCACGCTGGTAATGCCATTCGACCTGCCCGGTCAGTGTCACCCTGCCATGCTCGACCTTGATCGAAATGGCGTGCGCCGGCACCAAGGCGTCCCACGCCAGGCGGTCCACGGCCGCCGCGGCGATCGCGTCGTCGTCGCGGCGCGTTGCGGACGGCAGCCGCACGACGATCTCGTCGGCCACCGCCCTGACGCCCTTCACCCGCGCGGCGGCGGTCTCCGCCGCGTGCTTCTCGAGATAGCTCGGGACATGGCCGGTGAGCGTCACCACGCCGTTGCGGGCGGTGACGCCGATATGCGCGGCGTTGACGCTCGGCTCCCAAGCGAACTCGGCGAGGACGGCGTGCTGCAGGTGGATATCGTCCGACATCGGCTCTCTCCCGGTTGTCACGGGATCACAGTGACCCGCGCTGCCCGGGCGCGCCTTGATTTGGGTCAAAGTCGCCGCGATCGATAAGTCATGACCGAGGGGGGCGTTTCCGCTAAGGTCGCCTGGTGGCCGCGGGCCGGCCGCCGGGATGGCGAACATGCGATCGCTGCCATCGAACCCGCAGGCAGGGGGCCTGCGGGCTGCATCTTGCCACGTCTGCGATGCCCGGCATCGCAGCGTGTGCGGAGTCTTGGCCGGTGCCGACCTCCATCGGCTGGCCGCGGTGTCCACGGTGCGCGAGGTGGGCAAGGGCCAGTGCTTCATCGAGGAAGGCCAGCCGGCAACCGCGTTCTTCAACATCACCGCCGGCGTCGCCAAGCTGTTCAAGCTGTTGCCCGACGGCCGGCAACAGATCACCGGGTTCGCCGGCACCGGCCATTTCCTCGGCCTCGCGGTGTCCGAGGTCTACGGCTTCAGCGCCGTGGCCATCGTGCCGCTGCGGTTCTGCCGCTTCTCCCGACCCAAGCTGCGCGGCCTGCTCGACGAGTTTCCGCAGTTGGAGCATTGGTTGTTGCGGGAGGCCTGCAACGAACTCGCGACGGCGCAGGAGCAGATGCTGCTGCTGGGCCGCAAGACGGCGCGCGAACGGGTCGCCAGCTTCCTGGTGGCGCAGGCGCGCGGCGAAGCGTCATGCCGCGGCCCGGCCGACCGCATCGCCCTGCCGATGACGCGGACCGACATCGCCGACTATCTGGGCCTCACCATCGAGACCGTCAGCCGCGCGCTGAGCCGCTTCAGGGCCGACGGGCGCATTGCCACGCCCACCCACGACGAGGTGCTGATCCTGGACCGCGCCTGGCTCGAGGCGCTGGCGGCAGGGCTCAACTAGCCCGGATCTCGCGCGGGGCGGTCATTGCGACAGCAGGGAACACGGCTTGGAGCCATGCAGCGGATCGCGGTCACTCCTGCGAACGCCCATTCGGCTGAGCCTGCGGCCGTTGACCCTGCGCCCGGAATGGACCTAGCGTTTCGGGGAACGGCGACACGCCGGCAATGGGGGAACTTCCGTGGTCGACATCATCAAGCGCGCGCTCTGCGCCGGCATCGTGGCTGTGGCCCTGACCGGCGCGGCGCAGGCTTCGCCCGAGCAGCCGGTGATCGGCGTGGTGGTCAAGATCGGCGGTATCCCGTGGTTCAACGCCATGGACGCCGGCATCAAGAAGAAGTCGTCGGAATTGGGCGTCAAGGCGTTCATGGTCGGCCCGACCAGCGCCGACCCGGCGCTGCAGGTGCGCGCCATCGAGGACCTGATCGCGCAGAAGGTCGACGTGATCGGCGTGGTGCCGAACGACGCGCAGGCGCTGGAGCCGGTGCTGGCCCGCGCCCGTGCCGCCGGCATCAAGGTGATTACCCATGAATCGCCCAAGCAGCAGAACGCCGACTACGATTTCGAGCTGGCCTCGGTGAAGGGCTTCGGCGAGGCGTACGGCAAGCGCCTGGTCGACGCGTTGGGCGGCAAGGGGGAGTACGCGGTGTTCGTGGGCTCGCTCACGGTGCCGCTGCACAACGCCTGGGCCGACGCCGCGAACGCCTACATCAAGGCCAACGCGCCCGGCATGGCGCTGGTGGGCGACCGCTACGGCGTCGCCGAGAACGTCGACCAGTCGCGCAGCACCGCACTCGACCTGATGCGGGCGCATCCCGGCCTGAAGGGCTTCCTCGCGTTCGGCAGCCAGGGGCCGATCGGCGCCGCGCGCGCCGTCGAGGAGCGGCACATGGGCGGCAAGATCCTGGTGATGGGACCGTTCTCGCCCGGCCAGGGACGCAAGCTGGTCCACGACAACGTGCTGAGCGGCGGCTTCATGTGGAACCCGGAGCTGGCCGGCGAGGTGTTCGTGACGCTGGGCACCAAGGTCGCCAAGGGGGAGACAGTCGCCGACGGCGCCGACATCCCCGGTCTCGGCACCGTGCATCCGGTGGGCCACAACCTGATCGTCGACGAGCTGGTCACGGTGGACAACAGCACGGTCGACGGGCTCGCGAAGATGGGCCTGTAGCGGGCCGGCGGCGGCGGCCGTTGCAACCGCTGCTGCGTCTGGACCACGTCTCGAAGCGGTTCGGCGGCTTGCAGGCGCTGCGCGACGTGCGGTTCGAGGTCATGCGTGGCGAGGTGCTGTGCCTGGCCGGCGAGAACGGCTGCGGCAAGAGCACGCTGATCAAGGTCGTGAGCGGCGTGCACCGGCCCGAGCCGGGCGCCGTCATGCGGTTCGACGGACGCTCGATCGAGGGGCTGACCCCGGTCACGGCGCGAGCGCTGGGCATCCAGGTGATCTGGCAGGATCTGGCCCTGTTCCCCGAGATGTCGGTGGCGGAGAACATCGCCATCGAAGGCAATCTCGGCGCCCGGCCGAAGCTGGTGCGCTACGCCGCCATGCAGGAGACGGCGCGCCGCATCCTGGGGCGGCTCGGCGTGGCGCTCGACCTGCGGGCGCCGGTGCGGACGCTGCCGATCGCCCAGCGCCAGGTCGTCGCCATCGCGCGGGCGCTGGTCGCCGAGGCGAAGCTGGTGTTCATGGACGAGCCGACCGCCTCGTTGAGCCAGGCCGAGAGCGCGGCGCTGTTCGCGGTCGTGCGCCGGCTGTCTGCCGAGGGCATCGCCGTGGTGTTCGTGAGCCATCGCCTCGCCGAGGTGCTGGAAATTTGCAGCCGCGTCACCGTGCTGCGCGACGGGCGGACCGTCGGCACGTTCCCCACCGCCGGCATGACCCAGGCGCGCCTGACCGAGCTGATGACCGGGCAGAGCTTCGACACGACCGCCCACCCGCGAGACCTGGCCGGGGCGCCGCCGGTGCTCCAGGTCGAGGAGCTGACCCGGGCACCTGGCTACCAGCGCGTCTCGCTCACCGTCCGTCGCGGCGAGATCGTGGGCCTCACCGGGCGGCTCGGCTCCGGGCGCACCGAGCTGGCGTTGAGCCTGTTCGGCATGGCGCGCCCGCACTCGGGCCGCGTGACGCTGGACGGCAAGCCGGTGGCGTTCGGCAGCAACCGCGAGGCGATCGCCGCCGGCATCGCCTACGTCTCGGAAGACCGGCTGCAACTCGGTCTGGTGCAGCCGCAATCGATTGCCGACAACACGGTGATCGCGGTGCTGGACCGGCTGCTCGACGGTGCGACGCTGGTCTCGGCGCGCAAATCGGGCGCCCTGGTCGCGCGCTGGGTGCGCGACCTGGCGATCCGCATCGGCACGCCCCGGGACGCCGTCTCGACCCTCTCGGGCGGCAACCAGCAGCGCGTCGTGCTGGCCAAGTGGCTGGCGAGCGAACCCCGCCTGCTGATCCTCGACTCGCCCACCGTGGGGGTGGACGTGGGCGCCCGCGCCGGGCTGTTCGCCATCATCCGACGGCTGGCCGAGGCCGGCATGGCGATCCTGCTGATCTCGGACGAGGTGGCCGAAGTGTACGCGAACGCCGACCGTATCCTGCACATGCGGGCGGGGCGCATCGTCGGCAGCTACGTGCCGGGCGCCACGCCGATCGAGCAGGTCGAACGCGCGGTCCATGCCTAGGATCGGCATCGGCGGCACCGAGCGCTGGCTGCTGGCGGTGCTGCTGGCCATGGCGGTGGGGCTGGCGTTCGCCACCGACACCTTCCTCACGCTGGCGAACCTGTTCGACCTGGTGAACGTCAGTGCGGTCAACATCATCTTCGGCGCGGGCCTGCTGGTGGTGCTGGTCGCCGGCGGCATCGACATCTCGTTCGCGGTGGCGGCGTCGGTGACGCAGTACGTGACCGCGCTGGCGATGGCGCGGCTCGGCGGCGGCGACTGGGCGCTGGGTTTCGCGGTGGCCTGCCTGTGCGGTGCGGCGCTCGGTTGCGTCAATGCGGCGCTGATCCACCAGTTCCGCATCGTCTCCATCGTCGTCACCATCGCGACCTTCAACCTGTTCTTCGGCGGCCTGATGTTCGCATCCGGCGGCGTCTCGCTGTACGACCTGCCGGACTGGCTCACGACCCGCGTGGTGGTCGCGTCGCTGCGCGGCGCGGAATTGACGCTGCCGGTGCTGGTCATGGCGGCGTGCGCGCTGGCGACCTGGGCGCTGCTGCGGCGCACCAGCCTCGGCCGCCAGCTCTACGCCATGGGCGACAACCCGGAGGCGGCGCGGCGCATCGGCATCGACATCGGCGCGATGCACACCCTGGCGTTCGGCTGGCTCGGGCTGATGGCCGGGATCGCCGGGCTGATGCAGGCGCACTACGCGCAGGAAGTGGTGCCCAACGCGCTCTACGGGCGCGAGCTCGACGTGCTGGCCGCGGTGGTGCTGGGCGGCGCCAGGCTCGGCGGCGGGCGCGGCACGGTGCTCGGCGTGGTGTTGGGTGTCGCCTTGGTGGCGGTCACGCAGAATGGCTTGAACCTGCTCGGCATCTCGCCGTACGCGTTCAAGATGATCGTGGGCGCCATCATCCTCGTCGCGATCACGCTGTCGAGCGACGGCGTGGCGCGGCTGCTCGGCTCCTGGCGCGCGCCGGGCGCGAGGCCCGCGTGACGCGCGCCCGGCAAATCCTCGGCAACGACGTGCTGGGCCTGCTCGGTTTCCTGATCGTCGTCTGTGCATTCTTCGCACTGCTGTCGCCCAACTTCCTCACCGCCGGCACCTTCGCCTCGGTGGCGTTCCAGTTGCCGGAGCTGGGCCTGCTCAGCCTGGCGATGCTGATGCCGATCGTCTCCGGCGGCTTCAACCTGGCCATCACCTTCACCGCCAACCTGGCCGGGCTGGCGATGGCCTGGACGCTGCAGGCGCAGGGCGGCGCGGCCGCCGGGCCGGCGGCGATCGCCCTCGGCGTGGTGGCGGCCCTGGCGACGGGTGCCCTGGTCGGCTGGGCGATGGGCGTGGTCATCGCCTATACCGGCGCGCACCCGATCCTGGTGTCGCTGTCGATGATGATCTTCGTGCGCGGTCTTGGCGAGTTCCTGACCCGCGGCGGCGACGTCTCCGGGATGCCGCACGCGGTGCAGGCGATCGGGCAGGGCAGCCTGTTCGGCCTGCCGGCGCCGCTGCTGGTGTTCGTGGTCGCGGTGCTGGCCTGGCAGGTGGTCACGGCGCGCACCCGGCTGGGCTTCGCCACCCGGATGATCGGCTCCAACGTCGAGGCCACGCGCTACTCGGGCGTCGCGACACGGCGGATGCTGGCGGGCATCTACGCGCTGTCCGGCCTGATGTGCGGGCTGGCCGGGATCGTCATGCTGGCGCGGTTCAACTCGGTGCGGGTGGGCCATGGCGAGGCATACTTGCTCATCACCGTGCTGGCCTGCTTCCTGGGCCGGGTCGACCCGTTCGGCGGCTTCGGCCGGGTGCTGCCGGTGGCGGTGGCGCTGGTGATCCTGCAGGTGATCGCCTCGGGGCTGAACCTGCTGGGCGCCAACCAGCACCTCGCGACCGCGCTGTGGGGGGCGTTCCTGCTGGCGGTGATGATCCTGCGTTCGGAGCGGACGGGCCGCGTCCTGCGCATCGTTTGGGGAGGCCGACATGAACAGATTGGGCGTGCACGCGCTGGT
This sequence comes from uncultured Acetobacteraceae bacterium, assembly GCA_964247515.1. Lineage (GTDB taxonomy): Bacteria > Pseudomonadota > Alphaproteobacteria > Acetobacterales > Acetobacteraceae > CAVRQM01. The sequence goes on from CAXTVL010000095.1 coordinate 7,944, forward strand.
GTGGGAGAAGGGCTGGAGCCGTGAGGAGTGCGCCCGCGCCACGGCGCGCAGCGCCGAGGTCGGCTACGACCTGATCGAGCTGGTCGCCCTCGACCCGCGCTCGATCGACGTCGAGCACACCCGCGCCGAGCTGGAGCGCAACGGCCTCGGCGCCACCTGCTCGCTGGGGCTCGGCTTCGACAGCGACATCTCGAGCGCCGACCCGGACAAGATGCGGCGCGGCGAGGCGCTGCTCGACCAGGCGGTCGCCATGGCGCGCGACGTCGGCGCCACCCATGTCGGCGGCATCCTGCACTCGGCGTTCGGAAAATACGCGGTGCCGACCACGCCCGAGGGCGTCGCCGGGTCGGTGGAGGTGCTGCGCCGGGTGGGCGAGCGCGCGGCGTCCAGCGGCATCACCTTGGCGCTCGAAGTGGTCAACCGCTACGAGACCAACGTGCTCAACACGGCTTCGCAAGGGGTCGAGATGTGCCGGCGCATCGGCCTGCCCAACGTGCGCGTGCATCTCGACGTCTACCACATGAACATCGAGGAGTCGGACATCGCCGCCGCCATCGTCGAGACCGGCGACTACCTCGGCTACTTCCATACCGGCGACTCGCATCGCGGCTACATGGGCTCCGGTTCGATCGACCTGGCCAGCGTGTTCCGGGCGCTGGTGAAGTCCGGCTACCAGGGGCCGATCACCTTCGAATCGTTCTCCTCGCGCGTGGTCGGCCAGCCGCTCGAAGGCATCCTCGGCATCTGGCGCAACCTGTGGGAGGACGGCGCCGACCTCGCGACGCACGCGCTGCAATACACCAAGGCGCAACTCAAGGCGGCGCAAGAGGCGCAGAAGCAGGCGCAGCGGAGCCGGCTACCGTAGCGC
>CAXTVL010000096.1:0-7421 GCA_964247515.1 uncultured Acetobacteraceae bacterium
GTGGTGATCTCGTCCGCGACGATGGCGCCGCAGGACGCGCGCGGTCTCGCCAAGCGCTGCGAAGCCGCCGGGCTGCACTACCTCGACGCGCCGATGAGCGGCGGCGCGGCGCGGGCGGCCGAGGGGGCGCTCACCTTCATGGCGTCCGGCACGCCGGCGGCGTTCGCGCGCGCCCGTCCGGTGCTCGCCGCCACCGCCGGCACGGTCTACGAGCTGGGCGACGCGGCCGGCATCGGCGCCTCGTTCAAGATGGTCAACCAACTTCTCGCCGGCGTGCACATCGCCGCCGCCTGCGAGGCGATCACGCTGGCGCGGCGGCTCGGCCTCGACATCGCGAAAGTGTACGAGGTCATCACCGCCTCGGCCGGCAATTCCTGGATGTTCGAGAACCGCATCCCGCACGTGCTGCAGGGCGACTACGCGCCGCGCAGCACCGTCGACATCTTCACCAAGGATCTCGGCATCGTGGCCGACATCGGGCGCGCGCAGAAATTCCCGACGCCGATCGCCGCCAGCGCGTTGCAGATGTTCCTGATGACGGCGGCCGCCGGCATGGGCCGCGACGACGACGCCTCGGTGGCGCGCCTGATCGCGCGCATCGCCGGCCTCGATCTGCCGGGGCCGAAATGAGCGACGGCGTGGCGGTGGCGCCCCGCGTAGCGCGGGCGCGCGGCGGCCTCGCCGCCGTGCTGCGGGTGCGCGAGACCGGCGTGTTCACCGCGCTGGTCGTGGTCGGCGCGTCGATCAGCTTCGCCACCCCGTACTTCCTCACCACCGACAACCTGATGGGCGTGTTCCGCTCGTTCTCGCTGATCGCCATCATGTCGATCGGCATGGTCATGGTCATCATCACCGGCGGCATCGACCTCTCGGTCGGCTCGGTGATGGGGCTGTCGTCGCTGACCACGGCCCTGGGTTTCGCGAACGGACTGCCGATGGCGGCCTGCATCGCCGGCGGCCTCGCGGTGGGGCTGCTGTTCGGGCTGTTCAACGGGCTGCTGGTGACGGCGATCCGGCTGCCGCCGTTCATCGCCACACTCGGCTCGCTCAGCATCGGGCGCGGGCTGATGTACATCGTCACGCATGGCGTGCCGCTGACGCCGGACACGCCGGACGCCTTTTCGGTCATCGGCCAGGGCTATGTCGGCCCGGTGCCGGTGCCGGTCGTCATCATGGCGGCGATGATGGTGGTGTTCTCGGTCCTGATGCGCCGCACCCGGTTCGGCCGCCACGTCTACGCCACCGGGGGCAACGAGACCGCCGCGCGGCTCAGCGGCGTCAAGACCGGACGGGTCAAGCTGCTGGTCTACATGCTCTCCGGCGTGATCGCCGCCACCGCCGGCGTCATCAGCTTCTCGCGCTACCTGTCGGCCGAGCCGGCATCGGGCTTCGGCTCCGAGCTGGACGTGATCGCCGCCGCGGCGATCGGCGGCGCCAGCCTGTCGGGCGGCGTCGGCAGCGTCGAGGGCGCGGTGATCGGCGCGGCGCTGGCCGGCATCATCGCCAACGGCGTCGTGCTGATGAACATCAACACCTACGCGCAGCAGGCGATCACCGGCGCCGTCATCCTGATCGCCGTCAGCCTCGACGTGTGGCGCGGCCGCGCGCGTGGCTGAGACGTGACAAGAACAACCGAAGGGAAACGCCGACCATGAAGATCGCCGCCATCTCGCTCCAGGCTCTGCTGCTGCTGGCAAGCGTGGGCGCCCAGGCCAAGGACGCGAAGGACACCACCATCGCCGTGATTCCCAAGGTCGCTGTGCCGTTCTTCGACGATTGCAACAAGGGTGCCGACCAGGCGGCCCGCGCGGCCGGCGTGCAGTATCAGTGGGTGGTGCCGCAGAACACCCAGGGTTCGACCCAGGTGAAGATCATCGAGGACCTGATCTCCAAGCACGTCGACGGCATCGCGATCTCGGTCAACGAGCCGCGCTCGGTGCGCGCCATCATCAAGCGCGCGGTGGCCGGCGGCATCAAGGTGCTGACCTTCGACTCCGACAGCGCCGACAGCGCCCGCAGCATGTATATCGGCACCAGCAACATGGCGGCCGGCGCCATCATGGGCGAGAGCATGGCGAAGGCGCTGGGCGGGAAGGGCGAGGTCGCCATCGTCACCGGCCAGTTGGGCGCCGCCAACCTCAACGAGCGCATCGCCGGCATCAAGCAGTCGCTGGCCAAGTACCCCGACATCAAGTTGGTCGCGACCGAGGGCACCGAGGACGACCTGGCCCGCGCCGTCTCGGTCGACGAGGCGCTGATGCGCGGCCATCCGCATCTGGCCGGCATCTTCGGCGTGAGCCAGGTGGGCGGCCCGTCGGTGGCGAAGGTTCTCGCCACCAAGGAGTTCGGCTCGAAGAAGGGCGCGGTGAAGGTGTTCGCCTTCGACGACCTGCCGGACACCGTGCGCGGCGTGAAGGAAGGCTTCATCCAGGGCATCATGGTGCAGCGGCCCGTCACCATGGGCCGCCTCTCGGTCGAGCACCTGATCGCCCAGGTCAACGGCACGGAAGCCAAGGCGGCCAACATCGACACCGGCGTCACCGTGGTCGATGCCTCGAACCTGAACGGCTACACGAAGTAGCGTCCCGCCATGGCCCCGTTCCTCGAGATGCACGCCATCTCCAAGACGTTCCCCGGCGTGCGGGCGCTGAACCGCGTCGACCTGCTGGTGGCGCGCGGGGAGGTGCACGCGCTGGCCGGCGAGAACGGGGCCGGCAAGAGCACGCTGATGAAGATCATGACCGGGGTCATCAAGTCCGACCCCGGCGGCCGCATCCTGATCGACGGCGAGCCGGTCGAGATCGGCGACCCCACCCACGCCAGGGCGCTCGGCATCAGCATCATCTACCAGGAACTCTCGATGGTCGAGAACCTGACCGTGGCCGAGAACATCTTCCTGGCGCGCGAGCCGCTGGGGCGCAGCGGCTTCGTCGACAGGGGCCGCATGAACCGGCGGGCGCGCGAGGTGCTGGACACCCTGCACATGGACATCGCGCCGACCCGCAGGGTGGCCGACCTCAGCATCGGCCAGAAGCAGATGATCGAGATCGCGCGCGCGATCTCCTACGATTCCAAGATCATCATCATGGACGAGCCGACCGCCTCGCTCAGCCACCACGAGACGCTGACGCTGATCGCCCTCATCCACAAGCTGCGCCGCCAGGGCATCGGCATCGTCTACATCACTCACCGGCTCGACGAGATCTTCGAGATCGCCGACCGCGTCACCATCCTGCGCGACGGCAGCACCGTGGACAGCCTGCCGATCGGCGAGGTCACGCGCGACATCCTGGTCAGGAAGATGGTCGACCGGGAGCTGAGCCAGCTCTACGGCCGCCACGAGTCGCACGCGACCGACGGCGTGGTGCTGCGCGCGCGCGGCCTCACGCTGAAGCATCCGAGCGCGCACCAGGCGCGGGTGCACGACATCGACTTCACCTTGCACCGGGGCGAAATCCTCGGCTTCTTCGGCCTGATCGGCGCCGGGCGCACCGAGATCATGGAGATGATCTTCGGGATGCGGCCGTACTCCGGCAGCATCGAGGTCGACGGTGAAGCGGTCCGCATCGGGGAGCCGAGCGACGCCATCGCGCACGGCATCGGCTTCGTCACCGAGGACCGCAAGGGCCAGGGCCTCGTGCTGGGCATGACGGTGCGCGAGAACTTCAGCCTCACGCACCTGCGCCGCTACTCGCCGTGGCAAGTCGTCCAGCGCCGGCGCGAGGCGGCGGCGTGCGAGGAGTTCGTGCGCAGCCTGGGCATCAAGACACCGGGCATCGAGCAGCAGGCGATCAATCTCAGCGGCGGCAACCAGCAGAAGGTGGTGATCGCCAAATGGGTCGCGCGCGGGCCGAAGGTGTTGATCGTCGACGAACCCACGCGCGGCATCGACATCGGCGCCAAGGCCGAAGTACACGCCTTGCTGGCTCGGCTCGCCCGGCAGGGCATGGGCATCATCGTGATCTCGTCCGACCTGCCCGAAGTGCTGGCGGTAAGCGACCGCATGGTGGTGGTCAAGGACGGCGGCATCAGGCAGGTGTTCGACCGGCAGGCGGCGTCGCAGGAGCGGATCATGGCAGCCGCCACGAGCTAGACAACGAAGGGATCCACCATGGCCAAGCGCATCATGTTCACCGGCGGCAGCGGCAAGGCCGGACGCCACGTCGTGCAGTACCTGGTCGAGCAGGGCTACGAGGTGCTGAACCTCGACACCAAGCCGCTCGACAACCCGCGCGTGCGCACGCTGATCACCGACATCACCGACAGCGGCCAGGTGTTCAACGCGCTGTCGAGCTACATGGGCCTGCACGAGTTCGACCCCGACCTGCGGCCGCAGCCGGTCGACGCGGTGGTGCATTTCGCCGCCATCCCGCGCGTCATGCTGGTGCCCGACAACGAGGTGTTCCGCATCAACACCATGGGCACCTACAACGTCGTCGAGGCCGCGACCAAGCTCGGCATCAGGAAGGTGATCGTGGCGTCGTCGGAGACCACCTACGGCGTGGTGTTCGCCAACACGCCGCGTTCGTTCGAGTATTTCCCGCTCGACGAGGAGTACCCGGTCGACCCGATGGACAGCTACGCGCTGTCCAAGATCTGCAACGAGCGCACCGCGCGCGCCTTCCACCTCAAGAGCGGCGCGGACATCTACGCCATCCGCATCGGCAACGTGATCGAGCCGCACGAATACGCGCTGTTCCCGGAGTGGTTCGCCAAGCCCGACTTCCGCAAGAAGATCACCTGGAGCTACATCGACGCCCGCGACCTCGGGCAGATCGTGGCACTCGCGGTTGAGAAGGACGGCCTCGGCTACCAGGTGTTCAACGCGGCACAGGACGATTGCTCGTCCGACCTGGCGACGGCGGAGCTGATCCGGCGCTACTACCCGGACGTTCCGGTCAAGCGCGAGATGGGCGAGTTCGAGTCGATCCTGTCCAACCGCAAGGCGCGCGAGGTGCTGGGCTTCAAGGAAGCGCACAACTGGCGCAAATACGTGCCCGCGAAGTAGCGAAACAACAACAAGGAGGTCGTCCCATGGGAAAGAGCCGTCTCGCCTTGCTCACCCTCGCCACCCTGGCGGCCTCCGTGGCCGCCAGGGCCGAGACGTTCCCGCCGCAACAGGTGCCGGCGCAGTCGCTGCCGGTGCCCAGCGCCGACGTGAGCCCGCAGATGCAGGCGTTCATCGCCCGGCCGCTCAACCCGGACTGGAACAAGCTGTGGAAGACCGGCGAGGAGTGGCGCGCCGCCGCCGACAAGCAGGCGGCCACGGTGGTGCCCACCATCCCGCCGATGCTGGAGCGGCTGCACGTCAAGCTGGAGCCGCAGGCGATCGATGGGGTCAAGGTCAACGTGGCGACCCCCGACAGCGTCCCGGCCCAGAACCAGGGCAAGGTGCTGATCCACGTCCATGGCGGCTGCTACGTGCTGTTCCCCGGCCAGTCGGGCGCCACCGAGGCGATCATGATGGCGGGCTTCGGCCACTACAAGGTGATCGCGGTCGACTACCGGATGCCGCCAGAGGCCTACTTCCCCGCCGCGCTCGACGACGCCATCACCGTCTACAAGGCGGTGCTCAAGACCACGCGGCCCAAGGACGTCGCCTTCTTCGGCACCTCGGCCGGCGGCGCGCTGACGCTGGAGATGGCGTTGCGCGCCAAGCAGCTCGGCCTGCCGATGCCGGGCGCCCTGGCGCCGGGCACGCCGATGTCGGACGTGACCAAGACCGGCGACTCGTTCTACACCAACGAGAAGGTGGACAACGTGCTGGTCTCGCGCGACGGCTTCTGCGACGCGGCGACGGTCGTCTACGCCCGCGGCCACGACCTTGCCGACCCGCTGCTGTCGCCGGTCAACGGCGACATGGCCGGCTTCCCACCCACGATCCTGACCACCGGCACCCGAGACCTGCTGCTCAGCAACACGGTGCGCGTGCACCGCAAGCTGCGGGCGCTCGGCATCCCGGCGGAGCTGGAGGTGTACGAGGGCCAGTCGCACGCCCAGTACCAGTTCGACGACCGGGTGCCGGAGACCAAGGTGGCGTTCGACGAGATCGCCGGCTTCTTCGGGCAGCATCTGGGGAAGTAGACGCGGATTGCCGGCGGCGGTTCGCGCGCTAAGCGGGCGCGAACCGTCGCAGGGACGCCGATGCCGACCAGTTCTGCCCGCAAGATCATCAGTTGGAACCTGCTGCGGACCATCGGCGCCTCGCTCGACGACCTCGTGATGCTGATCGAGGCCGAACGACCCGACCTGCTGCTGATGCAGGAGGCGACCCACGCGGTCGAGGAGCTGTGCACCCATGTCGGCGGCTGCTTCGCCCGCGCCCCGCTGCCCGGCCGCGTGCACGGCCCGGCGATCTGGAGTGCCGCTCCCTGGGTCCGGCCGCCCATCGTGCTGCCGCTGCCGTCCGGCACGGTGGTGCACCGGGTCTGCCAGGTGCTCGATTGCGGCGATTTCGCGGTGGCCAACGTGCACCTCTCGCACGGGCAACTGCTGAACCGCCGGCAGCTCCGCCGGATCGCCCTGGCGCTGCCGCCGCACGCCGCCGTGCTGGGCGACTACAACCTGGTCGGCCCGGTGCTGCTGCCCGGCTTCCGCGACGTGGGGCCGCGCCGGCCCACGCACCGGATGGGCGACATGGTGCCGCTGCGGCTCGACCGCTGCGTGGTGCGCGGCCTGGTCTGCCGCCAGGCCGGGGTGCTGCCGCAAGGCGCTTCCGACCACCGGCCGATCGTCGTCCACCTCGCCCTCGCGACCCACCCCATCCGCCACCCGCCCGGGATTGTCCGCGCGGGTGGACGGTGGCAGCGTGCCCGGACACCCCTGGAGGAGATCGGGCGATGAGCAAGGTCGTGCGCTTCCACGAGACCGGCGGCCCCGAGGTCTTGCACCTCGAGGACGAGACGCCGGCCCAGCCGGGCCCGGGCGAGGCGCAGCTCGAGGTCCGCGCCATCGGCCTCAACCGCGCCGAGGCGATGTTCCGCCGCGGCCAGTATTTCGAGCAACCGGAGTTCCCGTCCCGGATCGGCTACGAGGTGTCGGGCGTTGTCCGCGCGGTCGGCCCGGATGTCACGGGCTTCAAGGCTGGCGACGCGGTCAGCACCATGCCCAATTATTCGCAGGTCAAGTACGGCAGCTACGCCGAGGTGGCGCTGGTCCCCGTGGGTGCGCTGGTGCCGAAGCCGGAGGCGCTGTCGTTCGAGCAGGCCGCCTCGGTCTGGATGCAATACCTCACTGCCTATGGCGCGCTGGTCGACATCGCGGGGCTCGGCGCCGGCGACGCGGTGGTGATCCCGGCGGCGTCCTCCAGCGTGGGCCTGGCGGCGATCCAGATCGCGCGCCATGTGGGCGCCACGCCGATCGCCACCACCCGCACCGGATCGAAGCGGGCGGCGCTCCTCGAAGCGGGTGCCGCCGCGGTG
>CAXTVL010000096.1:7521-8726 GCA_964247515.1 uncultured Acetobacteraceae bacterium
TGGAAGGCAACGAGCAGGTCGGCAAGATCGTGGTGACGGTCTAGAGGTACGGCACCAGCAGCCGGGTCGCGGCGTCGCGTAGCCGCAACGGCAGCGGCCGCGTCGCCAACTCGCGCCCGTGCAGGCGGTCCCGCATCCTCGATTGGATGATCCGGCCCAGCTCGCCCGCCAGCGCCGGGTCATAGACTTCGACGTTCAGCTCGAAGTTCAACCGCAGGCTGCGCACGTCCCAGTTGGCGCTGCCCACCATGCACCACTCGTCGTCGACCACCAGCAGCTTGCTGTGCTCGAACGGCGGCGGGTTGCGCCAGATGCGCACGCCGTCCTTCACCAGCGGCGCCACGTGCGGGAACAGCGCCCAGTCCATCAGCCGGTGGTCGCTGACCCGCGGCACCGCGACATCGACCCGGATGCCGCGGATCGCCGCCATCGCCAGCGCCGTGACCAGCCGTTCGCTGGGCAGGAAGTACGGCGTCATCAGCCGGATCGAGGCTTGTGCGGAGGCGATCGCCTCCAGCATGACGAACTCGACTTTCTCGATGTCGTGATCGGGGCCGGACGTCACCACCCGCGCCACCGCCGGCCCGTTCTCGGGCAGGTCCGGGAACCAGTCGTCGCCGTCGAGGTCCTCGTCGGTGGTGAACGACCAGTCGCGGGCGAATGCCTCCGCGAGCTGTGCCACCACCGGCCCCTCGATGCGGAAGTGCAGGTCGCGCACCGGCTCGCGCGGCCGTTGCGCCAGCAGGTTGTCGCGCGAGATGTTCATGCCGCCGGTGAAGCCGACGCGGCCGTCGACCACCAGGATCTTCTTGTGCGAGCGCAGGTTGAGGAACGGCATCCGCCAAGGCAGCGAGGAGTGCATGAACCGCGCCGCCGGCACTCCCTGGCCGCGCAGCGCGCGGTACACCGGCGAGGTGAAGTAGCCGCTGCCGATGCCGTCGACCAGCACGCGGACCTGCACGCCGCGGCGGTGCGCGGCCACCAGCGCGTCGACGAACTGCCGGCCGGCCGCGTCGAAATACATGATGTAGCTCGACAACGCGACGCTGCGCCGCGCCTGGCCGATCGCCGCCAGCATCGCGGGATAGCCCTCGTCGCCGTTGGTCAGCACGGCGAAGGCGTTGCCGGCGAGCGCGGTGCGGCCGGTGAGCCGGCGGGCGGCGCGCTCCATCGGCTGGAAGTGCAGGGCGATGTCGCCGCCGGGC
>CAXTVL010000097.1:0-8688 GCA_964247515.1 uncultured Acetobacteraceae bacterium
GTCACCGACCGACCCCGCCGGCATGGTCGGCGGGCCGCCTGACGGCACGACCTTGATCGAAACCGGCACGCTGCGCGTTGCGCACCAACTCTTCACCCACAACCCAGCCACGGGAACCTATGGCGGCAAGTTCCCGCCGCAATTGTTCTATGAATCGTTTGTGCAGGAGGCACAGCACCGGTTCAGCCCCAACTACCCTCCGAGCACGGTCTGGGCGTTCGACGGTCTGGTCCCTGGCCCGCGTATCCAGGCGACCTATGGCCAGCCTATCCTGGTGCGCTACCACAACCGGCTGCCGTCGGTGACGATTGCCCAGGACTTCGGCAAGGCGGAGATCACGACGCACCTGCACAACGCCCACACACCGACCGAGAGCGACGGCTTTCCGGCTGACTACGTCAACTCCGCCTACGACCCGACCGCGCTCAATCCGCTCGGGTTCAAAGACCACCACTACCCCAACGCCTATGCCGGCTACACGGCGCTGGGCGACCTCGTGGGCGACCCCCGCGAAGCCTTGGGCTCATTGTGGTATCACGACCACCACATCGAGTTCACGGCGCAGAACGTCTACAAGGGCCTATACGGCGTCTACACCCTGTTCGACGGTCTGGACACAGGCAACGAGACCACCGGCTTGCGTTTGCCGAGCGGCGACCACGACGTGCCGATCGTGTTCAGCGACCCGACATTCGACCAGGACTGCCAGCTCGTGTTCGACCTGTTCGGCATCGACGGCATCCTCGGCGACAAGTTCGCGGCCAACGGCGCGATCCAGCCCTTCTTCGAGGTGGCGAAGCGGCGTTACCGGTTGCGGCTCTACAATGTCGGGCCGTCGCGATGGTACGAGTTCGCGCTGTTCGACGGCTCCAGCTACTGGCCGTTCTGGCAGATTTCGAGCGACGGCAACCTGCTGCCGCAAGCGGTCCATGTCGGCAGCGTGCGCCTCGGCGTGGCCGAGAGAGCCGACATCGTCGTCGACTTCGGCGCGATCCCGGCGTCCAAGCTCTATCTCGTCAACATCCTCGAGCAGACCAGCGGCGTCGGACCCACGGGCAGGCTGCTTTTCCCCGGGCAGGGGATCATGCAGATCCGCGTGGGCGCCGCGTCACCCGATTTCAGCCGCGATCCCTCGCGCGGCGGACCGTTCGTCCTGCGCGACCTGCCCGATCCGGACTTGAACGCCCTGCTCCGGCTCGCAGGTCAGGCGCCGGCCCGGAACTTCTCCTTCGACACGCGCAATGGCGTTTGGGTGATCAACGGAGAGGTGTTCGACGAGAGCACGCCGGCCGCGCGGCCCGCTCAGGAATCCGCCGAGGTTTGGGTCCTCAACAACGGCCCCGGTTGGTCGCACCCCGTCCATGTCCATTTCGAGGAGTGCCGCCCGCTGGTGCGCAACGGCACGCCGGTCGCGCCCAACACTCAGGTCAATGGCGCGCTCCTCTGCGCCCGCAAGGACATCATCCCCCTCGCGGCCGGAGACGACACGAGTTTCTTCATCCGCTTCCGAGACATGAAGGGACGCTACGTCATGCACTGCCACAACGTGATCCACGAGGACCACAACATGATGCTGCGGTTCGACATCGTCTGACGTTGGGCGGCTACGGGGTGGCTCCTGGGCGGCACTGCGAGCCGCCCCCTGGGCGAGAGCGGAGACGAGCCATGATGAACCGACGCGCGGTCCTGACCGCTGGCGCCGCCACCGCGGCCGGGGGCGCCGTCGCCGTGGGCCGCGCCGCCCGGCGCCCGGGGGCCCGGCCGGCGGGCGCCCCCCCCGGGGCGGGGGGCGCCGGCGCCGTGCCCCGCCCCGCCGGGCCCCGCCCGGGGGGGCAGGGTCACATCCGCCAGGCCGGCGCGGCGTGGTTCACCAATGCCCGCCTGCAAGCGCATGACGGGCGAACCCTGCGGTTCTACGCCGACCTGCTTCGGGGCAAGATCGTGCTGATCAACTTCATCTTCACGGCCTGCGGCGACATTTGCCCGACCGTGAACCAGACCTTGGCCCGCGTCCAGCAGCGGCTCGGCGAGCGCGTCGGCCGCGACATCTTCCTGTATTCTCTCTCCCTCGACCCGGAGCACGACACGCCGCAACTGTTGAGGCTCTACGCCGAAGCGTTTGAAGCCGGGCCGGGCTGGCTGTTCCTGACCGGCCGGCCCGACGACATCGAGCTGCTGCGGCACCGGCTTGGTTTCGTCTACTCCGACCCCGTCCGGGACGCCGACCGTTCGCAGCACCTCGGCGCGGTCAGGATCGGCAACGAGCCGCTGCACCTCTGGACGATGTGCCCGGGGCTGGCTGCGCCCGAGGCGATCGTGCGCAGCGTCATGCGGCTCGTTCCGAACAGGGCATAGACGCACGGAGCGGCATTGCCGGCGTGGACGCGGGAGGCCGCACGTCGCCTGGTGGCTTGCCCCGGTCAGGAACTCGTGTTGTCGGGGCCCGGCAGGCTCCAGGTCTGTGGTGTCGGCGGGGCGTCCGAAAGGTCGGAGCAGCCAACCAGCAACAGGCAGACACTCAGTGCCGCCAGCACGATCCGGCCGTGACCCCGCGCGGTGTCGCGCCGCTGCAAATTCGATGAGGTTCCAAACATCGTCACCCAACTCCGTCGCGTGATTGCGATGCAGGAGAGACCACCGTCGCCCGCGTTCTATTCCCGCGCCACGCCAATCGACAGCCGATCGACGCGCAAGACGCGGACCCGACAGTGCCCCGCCCGCGGGCACCTTGGCGCGTCCTCGAGATGCATCCCGTATCACCTCGCCACCGCATCATGAATAAACCGCCGCGAGGCCCGGTCTGCACCTCAGGACCACTCGCGACGGAGCAAGGCCATGGTGCGAACACAGGGATTCCCAAACCTCCCGGCCCACCTCGAAGATGGGATAGGCGATCCGGCTCGCCGTGGCCTGCTCAAATGCATGGTCTGGGCAGGCAGCGGCGTGCTCTGGACCGTCAGCGGCGGCGTGCCACGCTCACGCCTGATCGGCAGCGCCGACGCGGCGACGCCGGCGGATGGCGGGCTCAGCTTCATGCAAATCAGCGACAGCCATATCGGGTTCAAGCACGCCCCCAACACCGACGTCACCGGCACGCTGCGCGAGGCAATCGGCCTTGTGCGCGCGCACAAGGCCGGTGCGGCGCTGATGATCCACACCGGCGACGTCAGCCATCTGTCGAGAGACGCCCAATTCGACACCGCCCAGCAGATCGTCGGCGAGGCACGGCTCGACACCCATTACGTCGCCGGCGAGCACGACGTGCTGGTCGAGGACGGCAAGGGCTTCTTCGAGCGCTTCACGCCCGGCGCGCCGCGAGGCTGGTATTCCTTCGACCAGGAAGGCGTGCATTTCATCGCCCTCAACAACGTGCAGGAGTTGAAGGCTGGCGGTCTCGGCAATCTGGGCGCCGAGCAGCTCGAGTGGCTGGCCAGGGACGTCGAAGGCCGCGCCGCCAGCACGCCGATCGTCGTGTTCGCGCATGTCCCGCTCTGGATGGTGAGCCAGGACTGGGGCTGGGGCACGCAGGACGGCGCGCAGGCGCTGTCGCTGCTGCGCCGCTTCGGCTCGGTCACGGTGCTGAACGGGCACATCCATCAGGTGATGCAGAAGGTGGAGGGGCACTGCGCCTTCCACACGGCGCGCTCCACCGCGTTCCCGCAACCTGCGCCGGGCACCGCCGCATCACCGGGCCCGATCAAGGACCTGCCGGCGGGCCGGCTGCGCTCGACCCTCGGCATAGCCAAGGTCACGCGGGTGCAGGCCGATGCCCCGCTCGCCATCGTCGACACGCCGCTTGGCGCCTGATGCACGCTCGGAGAGCAGCCATGAACCGACGTATCCTCCTCGCTTCGCCGTGTGCCGCCGTGTTCGCCCTGGCAGCCGGTGCGCCCCGGATTTGGGCGGCCGATGCCGCCCATGTCACGATCGACAATTTCAGCTTTTCGCCCGGCCAGATCACTGTGGTCGCGGGCACGCGCGTGACCTGGACCAACCGCGACGACATCCCGCACACGGTCACGAGCAGCGAAGACCCGCGCGTGATGAAGTCAGCACCGCTCGACACCGGAGACGACTACGCCTTCACCTTCGGGCGACCCGGCATCTATCGCTATTTCTGTTCTCTGCATCCGCACATGCAGGGCATAGTGCTCGTGCGATGATGGCGCGTGCGGGCCGGCCGTCCGTCGTTGCCGAAGCGGCAGCGGCGCGGCCCATGCCGGGTTGCAGCCGCCCCGGCGCGCGGCGATCCCGCCGCTCGCGGAGATAGGAGGCGCTCGCCGATGAAGTGGCGCCCCCTGAACCGCCAGGAGCGCGGAATGGTCTCGCCGGGATCGGCGGAGTTCGAGCGGATCATGCTGCCGCACTTGGACGCGGCGCACAACTTGGCGCGGTGGCTGGTGCGGGACGCGAGTCTTGCCGAGGATGTCGTGCAGGACGCGACGCTGCGCGCGCTGGGCTACTTCGCATCCTACCGGGGCGGGGATGCCCGGGCGTGGCTGCTGCGGATCGTGCGCAACGCCGCCTATGACGCGCTGGGCGCGCGCCGCCGGAACCGGGCGACGCGCCCGGACTGGGAGAATGGCTCCGATGCGGCGGATCATGATGTTCTGCAGGTGCCCGATCCATCGGACGACCCTGAGGCGGCGCTGACTCGGCGCGAACGTCATGCCGGGCTGGAACGGGCCTTGGCGGAGCTGCCGGTGGAGTTGCGGGAGTGCCTGGTGCTGCGCGAGGTGGATGAGCTGTCTTACAAGGACGTGGCGCATGTCACCGGGGTGCCGATCGGCACTGTGATGTCGCGGCTTTGGCGGGCGCGGCGGGCCTTGTTGCGCGGCCAAGCTCAAGAGGGGACGCCATGACGGAGCCGGATTGCGCGGAGATGCAGTTGCTGATCCAAGCCGATGTGGACGGCGAGCTGACGCCCGCGGAAGCCGCCCGGGTCGGCGCCCATCTGGAGGGCTGCCCGGGCTGCGCCGAGGCGCAGGCAGAGCTTTCGACGCTGTCGAAGCGCCTGCGGCGGGAAATGCCGTTCTATCCCGCGTCGGAGAGCCTGCACGCGGCAGTGCGGGCGCAGGTTGCCGCGGTGGCTGGACCCGCGGAGGCCGTGGCCACGGCCCAGGGCGCCACCAAGGCCCAGGGTCCGTGGTGGAGCCGGCGGCCCCGCCCGCGCCTCGGCGGCCGCGTGTCGTTCGGCGCGGGTTTCGCGCTGGCTGCTGGCCTGGCGTTCGCGCTCGTGCTGCCCCTAGAAGGCGGCGGCTTGGCGGACGCCGTGATCGCCGGCCACATCCGCGCGTTGCAGCCTGGGCACCTGTTGGACGTGGTGTCCACCGACCAGCACACGGTCAAGCCGTGGTTCGACGGCCGGCTCGACTACGCACCCCCGGTGAAGGATTTGAAGGCCGACGGATTCCCCCTTGTCGGCGGCCGGCTCGACTACCTCGCCGGCCGGCCGGTCGCGGTCTTGGTGTACCAGCGCCGCCAACACGTCATTGAATTGTTCTTGTGGCCGGATCGCGGACATTTCGGTCATGGACTCGCCGAGGGAAGCCTCAACGGCTACAACTTCCTGCGCTGGGGCGGAGACGTGATGGCGTTCTGGGCCGTCTCCGACGTCAACGCGGGGGAGCTGGCTGACTTCGTCCGGCTATGGCGCGCGACCTGACCGAGCGCGTCCGGGCGAGGCGACGTAGCGCTCTCTACATCAGCCGCCCGTGGCAGTGCTTGAACTTCTTGCCCGAACCGCACGGGCACGGCGCGTTGCGCGGGCTGTTGGCCCAGGTGCGCGGGTCGGCCGGGTCGACCGAATCGCTGCGCATGGCGCCGGCGCTCAGCGTCAGCGTGTCGCCCGCCGGCTCGTATCCGCGATCCTCGGCACCGCCGGCATAGGCCATCGCCGGCTCGGCATGGCTCGCCACCATCGGCGGCGGCGCCGGCATCGGGGGTGGCTCGGTGTTCAGCTCGACCCGGCAGAGCATCGCCGTAACCCGCTCCTTGAGCTCGTCGAGCAGCGAATTGAACAGCGCGAAGGCCTCGCTCTTGTATTCGTTGAGCGGGTCCTTCTGCCCATAGGCGCGCAGGCTGATGCCCTGGCGCAGATGGTCGAGCGCCAGCAGGTGCTCCTTCCACACCTGGTCGAGGATCTGCAGCAGGAACGTCTTCTCGACGTAGCGCATCAGCTCGGGGCCGAGGCTCGCGGCCTTGGCCGCCATCGCGGCGTCGGAGGCGGCCACGACGCGCTCGCGGATGCCGTCCTCGTCGATGCCGTCCTCGCGCGCCCAGTCGGCCACCGGCAGGTCGAGGTTGAGCACCCGGCGGACGTCCTCGGCCAGTTCGGTGCTCTGCCACTGCTCGGCGAACGCCTTGGCCGGAATGCGCGCCGCCACCATCGCGTCGATCATCTCGCCGCGCATGTCGGCGACGGTCTCGGCCACGTCGGAAGCCCGCATGAACTCGCGCCGCTGCGCGTAGACCTCGCGGCGTTGGTCGTTCATCACGTCATCGTACTTCAGCACGTTCTTGCGCGTGTCGAAGTTGCGTGCCTCGACCTTCTTCTGCGCCTTCTCCAGCGCCTTGTTGATCCAGGGATGCACGATCGCCTCGCCCTCCTTCAGGCCTAGGCGCTGCAGCATCCCGCCCATCCGGTCGGAGCCGAAAATGCGCATGAGGTCGTCTTCCAGCGACAGGAAGAAGCGGCTGCCGCCGGGATCGCCCTGGCGGCCGGAGCGGCCGCGCAACTGGTTGTCGATACGCCGGCTCTCATGCCGCTCGGTGCCGACCACCAGCAGGCCACCGGCTTGCTTCACGACCTCATGGTTGCGCTCCACCTCGGCCGCGATCGCCTCGGCGTGCGCGGCATCGCCGCCTTCGACCACCTCCAGCTTGAGCCGCATCTCGACGTTGCCGCCGAGTTTGATGTCGGTGCCGCGGCCGGCCATGTTGGTGGCGATGGTGACGGCGCCCGGCGCCCCGGCCTGGCTCACGATGAGCGCCTCCTGCTCGTGGAAGCGGGCGTTGAGCACCTTGTGCGGCACCTGCTTCTTGACCAGCAACTCGCTGATGATCTCGCTCTTCTCGATGCTGGTGGTGCCGACCAGCACCGGCTGACCGGCCGCGCGCGCTTCCTCGATCAGCTTGGCCACCGCCTCGTACTTCTCGGCGGCGCTGCGGTACACCTCGTCGTCGGCGTCCTTGCGCAGGACGGGCACGTTGGTCGGGATGTCGACCACCTCCAGCTTGTAGATCTCGGCGAACTCGTCGGCCTCGGTCAGCGCCGTGCCGGTCATGCCGGCGAGCTTGGGGTAGAGCCGGAAATAGTTCTGGAAGGTGATCGAGGCCATGGTCTGGTTCTCGGGCTGGACGGTGACGCCTTCCTTGGCCTCGAGCGCCTGGTGCAGCCCCTCGCTGTAGCGCCGGCCTTCCATCATGCGGCCGGTGAACTCGTCGATGATGATGACCTTGTCGTCGCGCACGATGTAGTCGACGTCGCGGGCGAACAGCGTGTTGGCGCGCAGGCTCTGCTGCACGTGATGCACCACCGAGACGTTGAAGATGTCGTAGAGGTTGCCCTCGGTGACGATGCCGGCGTCACGCAGCATGTCCTCGATCCGCTCCGAGCCGGCCTCGGTCATGGTGACGGTGCGGAACTTCTCGTCCTTGTCGTAGGCGGCCGGGTCGCGCACCAGTTCGCGCACCACCACGTTGACGCTGCGGTAGAGGTCGGACGAGTCCTCGGCGGGGCCCGAGATGATGAGCGGCGTGCGCGCCTCGTCGATCAGGATGCTGTCGACCTCGTCGACGATGCCGTAGGCGAAGTCGCGCTGCACCATCTCCGCGAGGCTGTACTTCATGTTGTCGCGCAGATAGTCGAAGCCGAACTCGTTGTTGGTGCCGTAGGTGATGTCGCAGGCATAGGCGGCGCGGCGCTGGTCGTCGCTGAGGCCGTGGACGATCACGCCGGTGCTGAGCCCGAGGAACGAATACAGCCGGCCCATCCACTCGGCGTCGCGCGCCGCGAGGTAGTCGTTGACGGTCACGACATGGACGCCGTGCCCGGCCAGCGCGTTCAGGTAGCAGGGCAGGGTGGCGACCAGGGTCTTGCCCTCGCCGGTCTTCATCTCGGCGATCTTGCCCTCATGCAGCACCATGCCGCCGATCAACTGCACATCGAAATGGCGCAGGCCGAGCGCCCGCCGGGCGCCCTCTCGCACCACCGCGAACGCCTCGGGCAGCAACGCGTCGAGCTCGGCGCCGGCGGCCAGGCGCTCGCGGAACTCGGCGGTCTTGGCTCGCAACGCGTCATCTGACAGCGCCTGCATGGCCGGCTCCAGCGCATTGATCTGCGGCACGCGGCGCTGGTAGGCCTTGAGGGAACGGTCGTTGCTGGTGCCGAACACGGCACGGGCGATGCTGGCGAACATGGCATACCTTCGTGGAGGCGCCGCCGGCGTCGGCGAGCCGCTTGGGTCGATGTCAGATAGGACCCGAGCGGCACCCGGTCAACGCGCGGCCTGGGGCGTGGCGACCTTGTCCGCGCCGGACGCCTCGGTCATAGTCCGGCCGCGTCTCGAGAGGAACAGCCATGCGGACCAGCCTGCTCGCCACCGCCGCCATCATGGCGGCGTTTTCATATGCGGACCCGGCGGCGCTGGCGCAAACGCCGCCCACCGCCACGCCGCCCACCACGAG
>CAXTVL010000098.1:0-7753 GCA_964247515.1 uncultured Acetobacteraceae bacterium
TGCTGGTGCAGCGTGCCGCCCAGCGCCACGTTCAGCTCCTGGATGCCGCGGCAGATCGCCAGCACCGGCATCCCGCGCGCGACCGCCGCGCGGATCAGCGGCAGGGTCGTGGCGTCGCGTCCCGGGTCGTGCTGGCCGGGCGTGAGGCTCTCGGCCACGCCGTACAGCGGCGGGTGGACGTTGCTGACGCTGCCCGACAGCAGCAGCCCGTCGAGCCGGTCGAGCACCGGCAGCAGCGCCGCGCCCAATGGCGGCAGCAGCACCGGGACGGCGCCCGCCGCGAGCAGCAGCGCCTCGCCATAGATCGCGGCGGCGGCGTGCTGCGCCAGGCCCTCCACCGGCTTGTTGCAGGCCGGGATGCCGACGACGATGGCGCTCACGCGAGGCGCGTCCGGCTTGGTTCCGCCTCGTCATCCTCGACCCGCGCCGCCGTCGCGGAAAACACCGCGCGCGGGCGTAGCGCGTCGGCGACGTTGGCGCCGAGCGCGCCCACCAGCAGCAGCGAGGCCATCGGCACCACGCTGCCGTTGCTCAGCAGCCCGACGGCGACGCCGCTCACGGCACCCAGGCAGAACTGCAACGTGCCCATCAGCGCCGAGGCGCTGCCGGCGTGCTGCGCGTGGCGGGCCAACGCTCCCACCACGGCGTTGGGCATGATGAAGCCGACGGCGCAGAACCCCACCGAGATCGGCGCGATCACCAGCCACCAAGGCCCCGGATGCGCCACCGCGACCGCCGCCAGCACGAGCATCGCGACCAGGAACACCCGTGCCGCGGTGCGCAGCACGCGGTGGGCGCCGAACCGGGGCAGCAGGCGCGGGCTGATCTGCGAGGCGGCGATGTAGCCGACCGCGTTGCAGCCGAACAGCGTGCCGTACAGCGGCGGCGACAGGTGGAACAGCGAGATGAACACGTCCGGCGAGCCGCCCAGGTAGGCGAACATGCCGAACATCGCGAACCCGCCCATCAGCGTGTGGGTGATGAAGCCGCGCTCGACGATGATGTCGGCATAGCGGTGCAGCGTCCGCGCCGGGTCGAGGCTGGTGCGCATCCCCGGCGGCAGCGTGTCGGGCAGGAAGCGCCACACCATCAGGCAGCACACGCCGCCGTAGGCCGCGGCGATCCAGAAGATCGCGTGCCAGTCGGCGAAGCCCAGCACCAGGCCGCCCAGCGTCGGCGCCAGCACCGGCACCGCGCCCATCACCAGGATCAGCCGGCTCATCAGCCGGGCCGAGGCGTAGCCCTCGGTCATGTCGCGCACCATGGCGCGCGGGATCACCATGCTGGCCGAGCCGCCGAACGCCGCCAGCGCGCGCATCGTCGACAGCGTCGCGAGGTTGGCCGACAGCGCGCAACCGACCGAGGCGGCGGTGTAGATGAGGGTGCCCACGATCAGCGGGCCGCGCCGGCCGAACCGGTCGGACAGCGTGCCCTGGGTGATCTGGCCCACGGCGAGGCCCAGGAACCAGGTCGCCAGCGTGACCTGGGCCGTGCCCGGCCGGCCGCCCATCGCCGCCTCGATGGCGGGGAACGCCGGCAGGTACATGTCGGTCGAGACCGGCCCCACCGCCGACAGCACGCCCAGCAATGTCGCCAGCCAACCCGGTACTTTCATCCCGCCAGCATACCCTGGCTTCGGACAAGGCCGCGACGGCGAAGGGACATCGCCACGAGCCTTGGAGGCACGCACCGGTCGCAGCGGTTCAGCCGTGCGCGAACAGCTTCAAGAGCAAGGCCACCAGCATGGCTGTGTTGACGCCCAGCAGCGCCTGCACCGCGCGCATGTCGCCCTTCAGCGAGGTCACGTCATTGTCGCGCCGGCTCAACGCCTCGGCGGCCGCCAGCGCCTCCTTCTCCGGCACGTTCAGGGTACGAAACGCCGCGTACACCTCGGCCTGCATCGAGCTCATCCTTGTCACCCTGCTTGCATCATAGCATCACCGTGACGCCGTTGCACGATCGTGTGCGTGCGGGCGACCATGCCAGGCCAGCATCGTTCCTTGCCCAATCCGGAGCCCGCCCATGCGCCCGACCTTCGCACCGCTTGCCGTCGCCGCCCTGTTCGCCGCCACGGCGCCGGCCCACCCGCAGCCGGTGCCGCGCAACGTGCTGCTGTTCGTGGCCGACGGGCTGCGGCCCGGCATGATCGACGACGCGAACGCGCCCACCATGGCGGCGATGGCACGGCAGGGGGTGGCGTTCCTCAACACCCACTCGCTGTTCCCGACCTTCACCATGGCCAACGGCTCGGCGTTCGCGACCGGCCACTTCCTCGGCGACACCGGGGTGTTCAGCAACACGCTCTCGGTGGGCCAGGCGGTGCAGGCGGCGAAGGGCAGCCTCACCCCGTTCATCGAGAACGACGCCGTGCTGGGCGAGCTCGACCGCGACTTCGGGGCGGACTTCATCGACGAGGAGACCGTGCTGGCCGCCGCCCGCCAGGCCGGCATGGCGACGGCCGCGATCGGCAAGCTCGGCCCCACGCTGCTGCAGGACCACACCGACCGTGGCCAGCACACGCTGGAGATCGACGACGCCACCGGCGGCCCGCTCGGCATCACGCTTTCCGACGACGCGCGCGACGGCTTGCGGCAGGCCGGCCTGCCGCCGGCTTCCCCCTCGCGCGGCGCCAACGGCAAGCCCGGCAGCGCCACCGAGCCGGGCACGCGGGTCGCCAACGTGGAGCAACAGCAGTATTTCGCCGACGCCGCGACCAAGGTGGCGCTGCCGATGCTGGCGCGGTCGAGCAAGGCGTCGGGCAAGCCGTTCGCCATGGTGTTCTGGTCGCGCGACCCGGACGGCACCCAGCACAACCAGGGCGATAGCCCGCTGCAACTGACCCCCGGCATCAACGGCCCGACCAGCCTGGCCGCGATCCGCAACGCCGACCATGACCTCGCGCAACTGCTGGCGGCGCTGAAGCAGCTCGGGCTCGACGCCACGACCGACGTCCTGGTGGCTTCCGACCACGGCTTCTCGACCATCAGCAAGCAGAGCCGGACCAGCTTCGCGGCCGGGCAAAGCATCGCCGGCACGCCCGCCGGGCTGCTGCCCAAGGGTTTCGTCGCACTCGACCTGGCGCACGCGCTCGGCATGAAGCTGTACGACCCCGACGCCGCGCAGGTCGAACTGGTGCCGGGCACGCCGCCGCTGTTCGGCAACGGCCTGCTGGGCGACCCGGCCAGCCCGCAAGTGATCGTGGCAGCCAATGGCGGCAGCGACCTGGTCTACCTGCCGGGCCACGACCGCGCGCTGCTCGACCGCGTGCTGGCGGCGCTCTCGGCGCAGGACTATGTGAGCGGCCTGTTCGTCGACGACGCCTACGGTCCGGTGCCGGGCACGCTGCCGCTGTCCAGCATCGCGCTGAAGGGCCACGCGCGCACGCCCACGCCCGCGATCGCCGTCAACTTCGCCAGCTACGCGCTGGGCTGCGACAACGCGACGCTGTGCGGAGTCGAGGTCGCCGACACCGGCTTGCAGCAGGGCCAGGGGATGCACGGCGGCTTCGGTCGCGCCGACACCCTGAGCACGCTGCTGGCCGTCGGACCCGATTTCCGCGCCGGCCTGCGCGACGCGTTGCCCACCAGCAACGCCGATGTCGGGCGCACCCTGCTGCGCCTGCTGGATCTACGGGTGCCCGACCACGGCCACCTGGTCGGCCGCGTGCTGGAGGAGGCGCTGGTGGGCGGCCGGGCGTCGCAGGCCTGGGGCCACACCGAGCTGGCCTCGGCCCCGGACGCGCTCGGCCATGTGACGGTGCTGCGCCAGCAGACGCTCGGCGGCACGCCGTATTTCGACGTCGCCGGCTATCCCGGGCGCACGCTCGGGCTGCCGGCGGACGATGGTGTGCTGAACACGATGCGGGGCGATTAGATCGGGGCGAGTGGGCAGAATATCTCCCCCGCTCGCCCGGCCGGCCGCCCTGCCGAAACGCCATCCAGCCGCGCGGGGGAATCGATCTCGCCCCAAAGTCAGGGCTAATCCTCCTCCTCGCCGTCGACCGTGTCCTCGTCCTCTTCCTCGTCGTCCTCGTCCTCCTCCGCCTCCTCGCCCAGGGCCGCGGCGTTGATCTCGTCGTCGGCGATGTGCGACAGGCGCTTGTCGGCGGCCTTCTCCTCGTCGAGGATCTCCTCCAGCAGCTCGGCCACGTCGGCCTCGCCCAGATCCTCGGCCAACGTCGCCATGGTGCCGTAGCAGGCGATCTCGTAATGCTCGAGCCGCTGCGCGGCGGCCAGCAGCACGACGTCGAGCAGCGGGCCGGGGGCGTGCTCCTGCAGCTCCTCGCGCGCCTCCTCGATCAGCCCGGCCATGCCGGCGCAGTGCGCGTCGCCGGCATCGGCGTCGAGCAGGCCCAGGGCGCGCTCCAGCCGGTCGACCTGGGTCTTGCTCTCGTCGGCGTGCGATTGCAGCGCGCGCCGCAGGCTGTCCGCCGTCACCGCCTCCAGCATCGCCGGATAGGCTTCGAGCGCCTGGGTCTCGGCGCTGTGGGCGCCCTGCATCTGGCGCACCAGCAGGCTCTGCACCGCCTCCGAGCCGATCACCGGCTCCGGCCTGGGCTTCGGGGGCGAGGGTTTACGGGCCATGACAGCCTCCGCACTGTGTTGCCACCACATCGCGCGCCGCACGCGGCGGTTCCGCTGCGCCGGTGGCGCTACCCCAGCAGCCGCCCGATCACCCGCGCGGTGTAGTCGACCACCGGGATGATCCGTCCGTAGTTGATCCGGGTGGGGCCGATCACCCCGATGGCACCCACGATGCGGTTGGCGGCGTTGCGCGCCGGGGCCACCACCATCGACACGCCGGAGGTGCCGAACAGCCCGTTCTCGGCGCCGATGAAGATGCGCACCCCGTCCGACTGCTCGGCCAGCTCGATCAGCTTCAGCATGGTCTCGTGCGTCTCCAGCCGGTCGAACAGCCGCTGGATCGAGCTGAGCCGCTCGATCTGCGTCACGTCGGTCAGCAGCCGCGCCTGGCCGCGCACGAACAGGCTGCCGCCGCGGCCCTCGCCGGTCCAGGTCGCGAGCCCGGCCTCGACCACCTGCGCCGAGATGGCGTCGAGCTGGGTGCGGTCGGCCGCCATGTCCTCGCTCACGATGCGGCGCAATTCGGCCAGCGGGCGGCCGGACAGCCGCGCGTTGAGATAGTTGCCGGCCTGCTGCAACGCCGACGGCGGCAGCCCGGCCGGGATGTCGATGACCCGGTTCTCGACCTGGCCCTCGGCGTTGACCAGGATCACCATGGCGCGCCCGGAGCCCAGCGGCACGAACTCGATGTGCTTGAGCGCGCTGTCGGATTTCGGCGCCAGCACCAGCCCGGCCGCCGAGGACAGGCCGGACAGCATGGTCGACGCCTCGGCCAGCGTGTCCTCGAGGCTGCGGCCCGACGCCGCCAGCGCGCCGCCGATCGCGTCGCGGTCCTCCTCGGCCAGTTCGCCGAACTGCAACAGGCCGTCGACGAACCGCCGCAATCCCGGGGCGGTCGGCCGCCGGCCGGCCGCGGTGGGCGGCGGGAACAGCAGGCCGGCGTCGGTGAGGTCGGCCATGACGTTGCGGATGGTGGCCGGTGACAGCGCCATCGGCAGCCGGCGCGAGAGCGTGCGGCTGCCGACCGGCTCGCCGGTCTCGACATACTGCTCCACGATCTCGCGCAGCACGGACGAGGCGCGGGTGTCGAGGCTCGGCGGCGGCATCGGCATGGCCTAGCATGTCAGGTCGCGACCCGGCTTGCCAGCGACGGCGCGCTTGACCAGAACCACCCAAACATAACGCGGAGCCTGACAATGCGCCCTTCCGGCCGCTCGCCCGACGCCCTGCGCGAAGTCGCCATCGTCACCGGCTTCGCGCATCACGCGGAAGGTTCCTGCCTGATCCGCATGGGCGGCACCGAGGTGCTGTGCGCGGCCAGCGTCGAGAGCCGGGTGCCGCCGTTCCTGCGCAACTCCGGCACCGGCTGGGTCACGGCCGAGTACGGGATGCTGCCGCGCGCCACCCACACCCGCGGCGAGCGCGAGGCGGCGCGCGGCAAGCAGTCCGGCCGCACCCAGGAAATCCAGCGGCTGATCGGCCGCAGCCTGCGCGCCGTGGTCGACCGCGCCGCCTTGGGCGAGATGACGATCACCCTCGACTGCGACGTGCTGAACGCCGACGGCGGCACCCGCTGCGCCGCGATCACCGGCGCCTGGGTGGCGCTGAGCCTCGCCATGCGCCACCTGGTCGCGATGGGCGTGCTGAAGGCGGTGCCGCTGGCGGGGCAGGTGGCGGCGGTGTCGTGCGGGCTGGTCGACGGCGCCGCCGTGCTCGACCTCGACTACGCCGAGGACAGCGGGGCGGAGGCCGACGCCAACTTCGTGATGGCCGACGCCGGCATCGTCGAGATCCAGGGCACCGCCGAGAAGCGGCCGTTCAGCGAGGCGCGGTTCGCCGAGCTGATGGCGCTGGCCAAGGCCGGCACCACGGCGCTGTTCGCGCACCAGCGCGCGGCGCTGGGCGAATGACCCGCCGGCTCGAACCCGGCACGCGGCTGGTGGTCGCGACGCACAACCCGGGCAAGCTGCGCGAGATGCGCGACCTGCTGGCGCCGCACGGCATCGAACTCGCCTCGGCGGCCGAACTCGGCCTGCCCGAGCCCGAGGAGACCGAGCCCGATTTCGCCGGCAACGCCCGGCTCAAGGCGGTGGCGGCGGCCACGGCGTCCGGGCTGCCGGCGCTGGCCGACGACAGCGGCTTCTGTGTCGCGGCGCTGGGCGGCGCGCCGGGCGTGCTGTCGGCGCGCTGGGCCGGTCCCGGCAAGGATTTCGCCGCCGCGATGGCGCGGGTGCATCGCGAGGCCGCCGACACCGTCGACCGTCGCGCCTGGTTCGTGAGCGCGCTCTGCCTGGCCTGGCCGGACGGCGAGGCGGCGCTGTTCGAGGGCCGGGTCGATGGCGCCTATGTCTGGCCACCGCGCGGCGCGCGGGGGTTCGGCTACGACCCGATGTTCCTGCCGGACAGCGGCGCGCTCACCTATGGCGAGACCGATCCGGCCGAGCAGCGCGCCACCAGCCACCGCGCCCGCGCGTTCGCCAAGCTGCTGGCCGCCCATGTGCTGACCTGAGCGACCGTGGTATTTCCGCTATGCGCGGGGAGAATGTGGGCAATGCCGGGAAAACCACTTTAAAAAAATGTAGGACCGGCCACTATCCCGTCGAAGCTACGAACTGGGCGCGGACATGCTGGCGACGGACATCCAGAGACAGGACAATTCCGAGGCATCCCGGGTGTCCGCCTTCCTGCGCCGAACCGAGGACTTGGACGGTCCGGGCGTGCTGGGCGCCGCCGTCGCGGCGTTTCCGGGGCAGATCGCCGTGGTGTCGTCGTTCGGCGCCGAAAGCGCCGTGCTGCTGGCGATCGTGGCGGAGCTCGACCGCGACATCCCGGTGCTGTTTCTCGACACCGGCAAGCATTTCGCCGAGACGCTGGATTACCGTCACAGCCTGGCGGCGCGGCTGGGCCTGCGCGACGTCCGGGATATCACGCCAGACGAACGTGAGTTGCACCACGTCGACGCCGACGGCGATCTCTGGGTGTGGGATCCGGACGCCTGCTGCGCCGCCAGGCTGTGACGGTAATCCAGCGTCTCGGCGAAGTGCTTGCCGGTCTCGAGAAACAGCACCGGGATGTCGCGGTCGATCTCCGCCACGATCGCCAGCAGCACGGCGCTTTCGGCGCCGAACGACGACACCCCGGCGATCTGCCCCGGAAACGCCGCGACCGCG
>CAXTVL010000098.1:7763-8672 GCA_964247515.1 uncultured Acetobacteraceae bacterium
GGCGCAAGCGCCACCAGGCGGCGACCCGCGCCGGCATCCGGCTGGCGGAGCGCGACGGCGCCAAGCTGCGCATCAACCCGCTGGCCGACTGGACGCAGGCGCGCCTGAGCGCGGAGATCACGGCGCGCGGCCTGCCGGCGCACCCGCTGGTCGCGCGCGGCTATCCGTCGATCGGCTGCGCCACCTGCACGCAGCCGGTGGCCGCCGGCGCCGACCCGCGCAGCGGCCGCTGGGCCGGCCTGGCCAAGACCGAATGCGGCATCCACCGCGCCGCGGCGGCTTAATCCAGGAACAGCATCCGCGCCGCCTGGCCGCCGGGCACCTTGAGGTCGGCCACGCTCTGCACGACGCCGGACTGCCGGGCCTGCTCGGCGGTGTACGTGACCTGGCCGTGGCTGAAGCGGGCCATCTCGGCGTCCGACAGCTTGGTACGGTCCCTGTAGATGGTGGCGATCATGTCCTCGGACACCGCCAACTGCTCCACCTGGTCGTGCAACGTGGCGTCGTCGAAATTGCCGGCGATGGTGGTCGACATCTGGTGGAACAGGAACCGCGCGTTGCGGTCGGCGGAGCGGTTCTGGCCGGCCAGGAACAGCATGGTGGCGGCCGAGGCCGAGATGCTCTGCACGTGGGTGTCGACGGTGATCGGCAGGGCGCGGATCAGGCCATAGGTCACGAGCATCGGGCCGACCGCGCCGCCCAGCGAGTTGATGACCAGCGTCACCTGCGTGACGCCGGCCTCGACCAGCGACGTGAGCTGGCGGCGCAGGGCGCGCATCGAGGTGGCGTCGATCGCCTCGTTGAAGAACACGTAGTACGCCTTGGGCCGGGCGATGCCGCCGGCCTGCGGCGCCGGGGCCGGCGGCGCTCCCGCCTGCGGCGACAAGGTGTGCGTGACCGGCGCCTCGC
>CAXTVL010000099.1:0-8657 GCA_964247515.1 uncultured Acetobacteraceae bacterium
GTCTGCTCGCGGCCGCGGGTCTTGGTGGCGAGGTTGGAGAGCAGTTGCTGGGTGCCGGCGGCGCCGCCGGCCGGCGGCGGGTTGGAGACCAGCAGCGGCGTGTTGCGCAGGTCGGCGATGGTGTCGTTGCGGTACTCGGGCGTCTGCACCCAGACCTGGTACGGGATGCCGGTCACCGGGTCGGCCCAAAAGTTCGGCGTCACCTGGAAGCTGCCGCTGAGCGAGACGTTGAGGTCGCTCGCGACCTGCTGCTCGGTGAGCCCCAGCTCGGCGGCGCGCTCGCGGTCGACCTGGACGAAGTATTCCGGCGCGTCGACGATCTGCTGCAAATGCACGTCCACGGCGCCGCGCACCAGGCGCAGACGGCGGACGATGTCCTGCGCCACCGCGAGGTCCTTGGCGCCGTGGCGGCCGCTGACCTGGACGTCGACCTGCGCCGGCACGCCGAAATCGAGGATCTGGGTGATCATGTCGGCCGGCTGGAAGTAGAAAATGGCGCTCGGGAAGCGCCGCTGCAACACGGTGCGCAGCTTGCGGGTGTAGCCGGAGGTCGGGGCGTGGTCCGGCGCCAGCGTCACCAGGATCTGCCCGTCGTCGTAGGCGAGGAAGGTGCCGTCGCCGAACGCGAAGTTGTAGTTGGAGGCGGGCAGGCCGATGTTGTCGATGATGGTGCCGAGCTGCTTCGCCGGCACCACCTCGCGGATGGTGTCCTCGACCCGCTGGAACAGCTTCTCGGCCTGTTCGATGCGGGTGCCGGACGGGGCGCGCACGTGCAGCGTCATCTGCCCGGCGTCGACCTGCGGGAAGTAGTCGGTGCCGAGGAAGGCGAACAGCACCGCGGCCACCGCCGCCACCGCGCCGGCCACGCCGAGCGTCGCCCAGCGGCGCGCGATGGCGGCGCGCAGCAGGCCCACATAGCCGCCATGGAAGCGCTGGAAGCCGCGCTCGAAGCCCGCGTGGATGCGGCCGAACACGCCGGGTGTGGCTTGCCCGTCCCGCGTCTGGTCGTGCCGACGCTCGTATTCGCGCCGGATCAGCACGTCGAGCAGGATCGGCACCAGGGTGCGCGACAGGCCGTACGAGGCCAGCATGGCGAACACCACTGCCAGCGCCTGCGGCGTGAACAGGAACGCCGGCGCGTCGGTCAGGAAGAACACCGAGATGAAGGCGCAGCAGATCGACAGCGTCGAGATCAGCGCCGGCTTGGCGATGCCGGCCGCGCCCTCGACGATCGCCTCGCGGAACGGGCGTTCCTCCTCCATCAGCCGGTAGGTGTTCTCGATCGCCACCGTCGCGTCGTCGACCAGGATGCCGACCGCCAGCGCCATGCCGCCCAGCGTCATGATGTTGATGGTCTCGCCGAGGCCGGCCAGGATCGCCAGCGAGGTCAGGATCGACAGCGGGATCGACACCAGCACCACCAGCGTCGAACGCCAGGAGCCCAGGAACAGCAGGATCATCATGCCGGTGAGCCCGGCGGCGATGGCGCCCTCGCGCAGCACGTCGCTGATGGCGCCGGAGACGAACACCGACTGGTCGAACAGCGGCGTCACCTTCATGTCCGGGGGCGCCGCCGCCTTGATGCCCGGCAGCAGGCCCTTGACCGTGTTGACCACCGAGAGGGTCGAGGCGGCGCCGTTCTTCAGGATGGTCAGCAGCACGCTGCGCCGCCCGTCCTGGCGCACGATGTTCTGCTGCGGCGGCGCCCCGTCGCGCACGTAGGCCACGTCGCGGATCAGGATCGGCGTGCCACCCACCACCTTGACCGGCACCTGGTTCAGCGCCGCCACCGCCTCGGGCGAGGAGTTCAGCCGGATCACGTACTGCTTGGTGCCGAACTTGGCGAGGCCGGAGGGCACGGTCAGGTTCTGGGCGTTGATCGCGTTGGTGACGTCGAGCGGCGTCAGCCCGTAGGCCTGCAGCGCGTGGGTGTCGAGGTCGACCATGATCTGCCGCGGCTCGCCGCCGTACGGCGACGGCAGGGTGGAGCCCGGCACCGTGGTCAGCGCCTGGCGCACCCGGTACTGGCCGTAATCGTAGAGTTGCCGCTCGCTCTCCCGGGTGGAGCTCAGCGCCAACTGGATCACCGGCACCGAGGACGCCGAGAAGCGCATCACCACCGGCGGCTGGATGCCGGGCGGCAGCACCGCGCGGATCGAGTTGGTGGACGCCGTCACCTGCGACAAGGCCAGGTCGATGCTGACGTTCTGCTGGAAGTAGATGTGGGTGATGGTGACGCCTTGCAGCGTCGTGCTCTCCATGTTGCGGATGCCGTTGACGTTGTTGCTGAGCGCGAACTCGGTATACGTCGTGACCCGCTTCTCCATCTCGGGCGTGTCGAGGCCGGTGTAGGTCCAGACGATCGTCACCACCGGGATGTCGACGCTGGGCAGCACGTCGCGCGGCATCACCACGGCCGCCCCGGCACCGGCGAGGACGATCAGCACCGCCAACACGTAGAACGTGACCCTGAACTTCAGGGCGTATTTCACCAGCAGCATTCGCCCTCCGGCGTCAGCGCTCCGTGCGGGCGCCCTACGTCATCGTTCCGCGCCTGCGTCGGTTCCGAGCGGGGACATTACCGCCGCGCATGTGATCGAGTACCGCCGCATATGTATCGGCTCAGGACATCGCCGCGAGCAGGCGATCCAGCGGCACGGAGGCGAACGTGGTCGCGGTGTCCGACATGGCGTATGGCAGCACCAGCCGGCCGGCATGGACCATGGCGCCGCAGGAATACACCACGTTGGGCACGTAGCCGTCGCGCTCGTGGCCGTCCGGGGACAGCAGCGGCCTGCGCAGCCGCGCCAGCAGGCGGGTGGGGTCGTCGCGGTCGAACAGCGCCGCGCCGATGCAGTAGCGGCGCACCGGGCCCACACCGTGCGTCAGCACCAGCCAGCCCTCCGGCAGCTCGATCGGGCTGCCGCAATTGCCGATCTGCATGGCCTCCCAAGGCTCGGCCGGCGCCAGGATCGGCACCGCGTCGTCCCAGCGTCGATGGTCGTCCGACCGGGCGAGCTGCAGGGTCTCGCCGTCGAGCCTGACCAGCATGACGCAGCGGCCGTCGATCCGGCGCGGGAACAGCGCCATGCCCTTGTTGCGCACCGCGGAGCCCTCCAGCGGCATCAGGCGGAAGCGGCGGAAATCCTCGGTTCGCAGCAGTTGCGGGACGATCGCCTGGCCGGAATAGGCGGTGTAGGTGGCGTAATGGGCGACCGCGCCGTCGTCCTCGACGAAGCGCACGAAGCGGGCGTCCTCCAGCCCGTTGCGCTGCTCCGGGGTGATCGGGAAGATCACCCGCTCGGCCAGCGCGGTGTCGGCCGCGAAGGCGATCTCGGTGCCGCCGCCCGGTGTCGCGTCTTGGCGCACCGGCGGCGAGGCGATGCGGCCCGGAGCGTCCAGCCGCACCTCGCCCGCGGCATCGACGATCCCGGAGCGGAAGCAGATCGAGCTGATGTGCCCCTCGCCGGTGGCGCGCAGGCTGAGCACGAAGCGCACGGCACCCGGCGGCAGGCCGCCCTGGTCTGGGTGCGGCACCATCGAGGGGTTGAACAGCGCCGCCGCCTCGAAGCTGTATTCCTGGCTGAGATAGGCGCCGATCAGCAGTCGGCGCGCCTCGCCCAGCGCCTCCGCCACCACCGGCACCCGGTCGCGGGCCTGCGCGAATCGGGTGGCGAAGGTCGCGCGCAGGTCGCGGTGCCGGGCGCCGAAATCGGCCGTCACGGCCGCAAGCTCCGCATCGACCGCCGCCCGCTCCATCGCCAGCACGCGCCGCGCGAGACGGGCGACGCGGCTCGGATCGGAGGTGTGGATGTCGACCGGCTCGGCCGGGAAGAACGCGTGCAGCAGCACGCGGGCG
Organism: uncultured Acetobacteraceae bacterium; assembly: GCA_964247515.1. Taxonomy (GTDB): domain Bacteria; phylum Pseudomonadota; class Alphaproteobacteria; order Acetobacterales; family Acetobacteraceae; genus CAVRQM01. The sequence goes on from CAXTVL010000099.1 coordinate 3,860, forward strand.
CTATCGGCCCGCAGCACGACTGGCAAGCGGCGTAGGCCGATCGGATCGCCGGTCTCTCGGTTCGTCATGGCGCACCTGTATTCCCCGCGCGGTGGCGTGGCGAGGCCCCGCGGTCACACGCCCCGTCGATGGTGGCCGGGGCCGGCTAGGCCGGTGGCGGCGGCGCCGGGCGCTTGGCGGGGTAGCGGCACCATCCGGCGGCGACGCAGCGCCAGCACTCCGGTGCGCGCGCCTTGCAGCAGTAACGGCCGTGCAGGATCAGCCAGTGGTGCGCCAGGCGCAGCATCGCCGGCGGCACCCGGGCGAGCAGGCCGTCCTCGACCTCGCGCGGCGTCTTGCCCGGTGCCAGGCCGGTGCGGTTGCCGAGCCGGAAGATGTGCGTGTCGACCGCCATGGTCGCCTCGCCGAACGCCACGTTCAGCACCACGTTGGCGGTCTTGCGCCCCACCCCGGGCAGCGCCTCCAGCGCCGCGCGGTCGGACGGCACGACGCCGCCGTGCCGCTCCAGCAATTGCTGTGACAGCGCTACCACGTGGCGCGCCTTGCCCTGCCACAAGCCAATGCTGCGGATGTGGCGGCCCACGCCCTCGACGCCCAGGGCCACCATCGCCGCCGGGTCGGGAGCGGCGGCGAACAGGCCGACCGTGGCGCGGTTGACCGAGGCGTCGGTCGCCTGCGCCGACAGCACCACCGAGACCAGCAGGGTGTAGGCGTCGGTGTAGGCGAGCTCGGTCTCCGGATCCGGATTGGCCAGCGCCAAGGCTTCCAGGAAGCGGCGCACCTGCTCCTTGGTCATCTTCGGCGTGGGACGCGGGGCCGGGGCCATGGCGCACTCTCCCGTCATGGGACGGCACTGGCAAGCCGCGACGATTTCTAGATCGAGCCGATGGATGCAGATGGGCCAGTGGCCGGTGGCCTCGCGCCGAAGGACGCATCGGAGAACGAAGGCGGAAACTGGCGGAGAAACGCTGCCGGAAGATCGCCGGGCGCTTCGCCTCCGGCCGCCAGTCGGGAGCGGGGACAGCGGGCCTCTACGGCGTAGCGAACCAACCGATGCAAGCATCTTCGCCGCGCACCGGCAGAGCCTGGCAGCCGCATCAGCATGGCACAGGGCTGGCGACGGCACCGTCACGCGATGACAAGTTCTTCCTCTGCAACGATCCTTCCGTAAGACGACAGGTCCATGAAGTTCGCGTGATCGGGGTCTACCTTGCCGAGGAAATTCTCGGAGAAGTAAAGCGCGTTCATATCCTCCATGCTGTCGAACCACGCCTCGACCACCGAATCATAGGATGGACCGGAATAGTCCGGCGCGGCAATCGGGTACGAGACGACAAAGCGTCGTATATACCGGCGTGCCTCCGGGATGGACATCAGGAGAGGCCGATGGGTTTCCCGTTGGTAGCGAACGAACTCCTCGTGGCTCATGCCCTCGCGACGCTTGATCGCGATGATCATCTTAATCATTGGTGTTGAACTCCTTGCTTGGGGGGCAAGATGCCGTAGCCCGGTGCGGCAACCTCGCTGGCAGCCTGCTGGAGACGATGTAAGGCAAGCGGTGTGGGATGATCCATGCTCGAAAATCGCAACAACGTTCGTGATCGTCCCAAATGGCGGTAGACCCTCTTTCCGACGTGCTCTCCCTGTTGAAGCCGCACACATACGTCGCCGGCGGGTTCGACCTCCGCGGTCGTTGGTCGATCGGGTTCGATCCCCATGCCGGGATCAAATGCTACGCGCTTCTCTCCGGCGCCTGCTGGCTGGCCTTGGAAGGCTTGGCCGAGACGGTGCGTCTGGAGGCGGGCGACTGCGTTCTCCTGCCCAACGGACGGCGGTTCTGCCTGACCAACGACCTGGCGCTTCCACCCACTCCATTTGGGCGCGTGCAACCCGTCGAGTGGCGTGGCGGCATCGCGACGCTGAACGGCGGCGGCGACACGTTGATCCTCGGCGGTCACTTCGCCTTTGCGGGCGCCCATGCGGACATGCTGTTGGGGGCCATGCCGCCGGTCGCGCACCTGCGCGAGGACAAGGACAAGATGAACCTGCGCTGGGCGTTGGAGCGGATGCGGCAGGAGTTGGTCGAAGCCCAGCCAGGCGGCGTGCTGGTCGCGCAGCACCTCGCTCACATGATGCTGGTGCAGGCCCTGAGGCTTTACCTCTCCGGCCTGGCGGGACGGCACGTAGGCTGGCTGTTCGCGCTGGCCGATCCGCAGCTCGCGGCAGCGATCGGCGTGATGCACGCCGATCCGGGCACCCGCTGGACGTTGCCCGCGCTTGCGGAAAGGGCGGGCATGTCGCGATCGAGCTTCGCGCGGGCGTTCACGGCGACGGTCGGCACTTCGCCGCTCGACTATCTTACCCGGTGGCGGATGCTGCTGGCGGGGACTCGTCTGACCGAGGGCAACCAGCCGGTGTCGTCGATCGCCGTGTCGCTCGGCTATGACTCCGAGAGTGCGTTCAGCACGGCCTTCAAGCGCGTGATGGGATGCTCACCCAGGAATTACGCGCGCTCCGGACCACGGCCAGGCTCGCGCCATCCATGGGCGACGACGGCGATCGCTCGCGCGGAGAGCAGCCATCGACCACCGGGAACCGTCGCTCAAGACGATGCCGATGGCCAACCAGCAGGCAGCCACCCGCCGCCCTCCGACCTCACGCCGCCTCTGGGTAGCAGCGACATGCGCGACCCTGGCGTTGGACCGGCTCCGAACGGCCATGGACTGGCGCAGACTGTTCCTCGCCCAACATCTGGCTCGCCATGAATGGCCGCCGTGTAGCGGCACGTCGTGCTCCAACGACCGGCTCTGGTCGCGAACCGCCCGGCTGCCGCCGCGCAAACTCGCCCGAGGTGCTACCGTGAACCCGTGTCCAAACGATACGCAGGAGCCAGAAGTGCCGGTGTTCGAGGCGGTGATCGTGCCGCACCGCAGCCTGTCGCCGCGGGCGCTGCGGCGGCTGCTGGGCGCCATCTGCCTGATGTGCGGCCTCAACGCCGCGATGTTCGTCTATCTCGGCGCCTGGCCGGTGGGCGGCTTCACCGGCATCGAGCTGCTGCTGGCGGCGTTCCTGCTGCGGCTCAACGCGCGCGGCGCGCGGGCCAGCGAAATCGTGCGGCTGCAAGCCAGCGGGCTGCGCATCCTGCGCACCGACCCCAAGGGGGTGCGATCCGAGCGGATGCTGCCTTCGGCTTGGCTGTCGGTGCAGTTGACCGACAAGCCGGGCCGGGTGCCGCGGCTCTGGCTGGTGGCGCGGCAGGTGCGCGAGGAGATCGCGGCGACGCTGGGCGAGGACGAGAAGCGTGACCTCGCGCACGCGTTGGCGGCGGCGCTGCACCGGTTCCAGAACCCGGTGTTCGACAACCCGCAACTGCGCGAAGCGCCGGCGCGGGCTATTCCGTGAGCGCCAGCGAGCGCACCAGCTCGAGTGCCTGGCGGCGGCGGGCGGGTTCGGCGATCCGGTTGTAGGCGCGCAGCAGGTCGCGGATCTCGCGCTGGCTCGACGTGTCGTCACCGAAGCCGTCCTGCGCGTCGGCGACCCCGGTGCGGGTGTCCCGCTCCGGGGCGAGCGCGAACGCGCCGTCGCCGTGCGGCTGGTTGTCGTGGAAGAAGCCGACCGGCACGCCGAACACCTCGGCGAGGGCGCGCAACCGCGACAGGCCCACTCGCCCCAGGCCCTGCTCGTAGCCGCGCACCTGCTCGGCGGTGACGCCGATCACCTCGCCCAACCGCTCCTGCGTCATGCCCAGCAGGGTGCGGCGCAGCCGGACGCGCGAACCGACATGCGCGTCGGGCGACGTGACGGGCGGCTCGCTGTCGCCGAAACTGGCCATGACGCTGCCTAGCACAATTCGTTACACGTTTGTCAATCTTTTCGCCGCCGGTCCGGTCAGCTCTCCTGCGCAACCCCGCTTTGCCGCCGCCGCGGCGCGCGCGCCCGGCCCCAGGCCAACCCGCCGGCACCGACCAATGCCGCCAGCACCCCGGGTCCGAGCAGGCCCAATCGGCTGGCCAGGGTCGGCGGCAGGCGGCCTGGCAACGGGCGCACCAGCACGCCTTGCGCCGCGATCGGCAGCCGCCCGAGTTCGTGCCCGAAGGCGTCGAAATCGGCCGAGATGCCGGTGTTGGCGGCGCGGAACAGCGGCAGCCCTTCCTCCACCGCGCGCAGCCGCGCCGCCGCGAGGTGCTGGCGCGGGCCGCTGCTGTCGCCGAACCAGGCATCGTTGGTGACGTTGACCAGCCAGTCCGGCCGGTCCGCATGGTCGACGATCCAGGCCGGGAAGATCGCCTCGTAGCAGATCAGCGCGCCCACCGGCGGCAGCCCCGCCACGTGCAGCGTGCGCGGCCCCGGCCCCGGCGCCAGGCCGTCGCCCTGCACCAGTTGCACGCCGACCCGCGCCCAGCTCGGCTGGTACTCGCCGAACGGCACCAGGTGCCACTTGTCGTAGATGGCCAGCGGCGGGCCGCCGCCCCGCAGCGCCATCAGGCTGTTGCGCGGCTGCCCCGCGGTGTCGAAGCGGAGGCTGCCGGCCAGCACGCTGCCTCCCGGTCCCGCCGCATCGGCGATCGCGCCTACGCCCTCGCGGGTGAGCCGCAAATAGGTCTCGAAGCTCGACAGCGCGCGTGTCCGGTCCCATTTCTGGCCTTCGGCGATGTCGCCCTGCGCCACGACGACCGAGAGCGGCTGGTTCGCGTCCGCGACGCCGCCCAGTCGCCACAGGCCGAACCCGCCCCAGGCCAGCAGCGCCACGCCGGCCGCCAGCCAGGCCCGCCGCCCGAGCGCCGGGGCGGCGCAGAGC
>CAXTVL010000100.1:0-8123 GCA_964247515.1 uncultured Acetobacteraceae bacterium
GAACCGGCCGAGCAAGGCCCTGGCCGATGCGGCCACCGGCAGCCGCCGGATGGGCACCGACCGCGCCGCCGTCGCGGACTGACGACGACGACGGCCGCCCCGCCGGGGTGGCTTGGTGCGGCATTCCTGACGTCGCGGCCATCGGCGGCCATCTGGTCCCGCCGATGGCCCCCGCCATGTGGGGAGAGCGCTGAACCGGGAGTGGCGGCCATCATGGCGGAAGTTCTGCTGATCGAGGACGACGACGTCACCGCGCACGAAGTCACCGCCGGACTGGCGCGGCACGGCCACAGCGTCGACCGCGCGGCCAGCGGGCCGGGCGGCCTGGAGCTGGCCGCCCGGCGCAAATACGACGCCCTGGTGGTCGACCGGATGCTGCCCGGCCTCGACGGGCTCGCGGTCATCGCCAGCCTGCGCGCCGGGGGCATCGACGCCCCGGCGCTGATCCTGAGCGCGCTGAGCGACCTCGACGAGCGGGTGCGCGGGCTGCGCGAGGGCGGCGCCGACTACCTGCCGAAGCCGTTCGCCCTGATCGAGCTCGCCGCCCGGCTGGAAGCGCTGCTGCGCCGCCCGGCGGCGACACGCGAGACCATCCTGTCGGTGGGCTCGCTGCGGCTGGACATGCTGGAACGCCGGGCCTGGCGGCACGGCATCGACCTGGAACTGCTGCCGCGCGAGTTGCAACTCATGGAATACCTCGTGCGTCGAGTGGGCCAGGTGGTGACGCGCTCGATGCTGCTGCAGGACGTCTGGGGCTATCGGTTCGAGCCGCGCAGCAACGTGGTGGACGTCCACATGGGCAAGCTGCGCCGCAAGGTGGACACGCCATCGTCTCCGGCCATCATCTCCAGCGTGCGCGGCATCGGCTACCGGCTCGATGCGGATAGCTGAGACGTGGCGCTCGGCGGCGTTCCGCTGGGGCATGGCAACGGCGACGGCGCTGATGGTGCAGGCGGCGCTGCTGTTCGCCTTCGTCTGGTGGCAGACGGTAAGCCAGGCGTCCGCCACGACCGATGCCGACCTCGCCGCCAACTGCCGCGACCTGAGCGGCCTGCCGCAGGACGACCTGATGGGGATCATCCGCACGCGGCTGCGGGAGGATTTCAACCGGCTCAAGCTGATCGGCCTGTTCGGAGTCGATCACGCGGCGCTGGCGGGCAACATCGCGGCCTGGCCCCCCGGCCTGTCGGCCGACCGCATCGTCCATACCCCGTCGATCACCCGCAGCGACCTGTCCGGCCATGTCGAGCCGTATACCCGCGCCATCGCCTGCCCCACGGCGAAGCGCGCGACCCTCGTGCTGGCGCAAGACACCAGCACGCTGCAGACCCAGCGCGAGCTGGTGGCGCGCGCGTTCGGGCTGAGCACCGCTCCGGCCATCCTGCTGGCGCTGGCGGTGGGCGCGCTGCTGGGCTCGCGGGCACAGGCGCAGGTCCGTGGGGTGCGGCGGGCGACCGAGCGCATCATGGCCGGCAACCTCGCCGAGCGCCTGCCGGTGCGCGGCACGCGCGACAACCTCGACCGCCTGAGCGCCGACGTGAACCGGATGCTCGACCGCATCACGATGCTGGTCGAGCGGGTGACGAACATCGGCAACGACATCGCGCACGACCTGCGCACGCCGCTGACGCGGCTGCGCGCCGCCTTGGACCGCGGCGTCGAGGAGGCGCACACGCCCGAGCAGTTCCACCAGGTCAGCGAGACGGCACTGGCCGAGGCCGACCGCGCGCTGGCGATCATCGCGGCGCTGCTGCGGATCACCGAGATCGAACAGGCCCGGCGGCGCGCCGCGTTCGCGATGATCGACTTGCCGACCCTGCTGCGCGACGTGGCCGAGCTGTACGCGCCGGTGGCGGAGGAACGCTGCGTGCGCCTGGAGACGCAGCTCCGGTCCGGGCTGTCGCTGTTCGGCGATCGTGACCTGTTCATGGAAGCGATGGCCAACCTGGTGCAGAACGCCATCAAGTTCTCGCCACCGCACGGATCGGTGGTGTTGAGGCTGCATCTGGGGTCCGATGGCGCAACGGTGATCGAGGTCCGCGACCAGGGTCCCGGCATCCCGCGGGCGGAGCGCGAGGCGGTGTTCCGGCGGTTCTACCGCGCCGACCCGAGCCGGGCGTCCGAGGGCAACGGGCTCGGCCTCACCCTGGTGCGGGCGATCGCCGACCTGCACGACATCGTGGTCGAGATCGACGACGCGGCGCCCGGATGCATCGTCAGGCTGAGCGCGCCGGCATCGACCCGCATCGCCGCCGCATCGCCCTGCGACAATGCCGCATTTTAAACACAGTTAAGAACACTTTCGGCCAGTTAGCACCAAGCACAATCGAAATAGAATTTCAGCCACTATGATTTGCGATAGCAACGTCACCGTAAGCCTGTGATGTAGAAAACTTACGCCTTGCATAAGCTGTATCCGGCCGCAGATGTCCAGTTCCGTGGCCGGATCCGTGAGCCGCAAGGATACAGCATAGTGTCGCAGCAAGTTCAGGCTGGAAACCTCGCAGGCGATATCGGCCTATATCGTCCAAGCGCTCCAGAAAAGTGGTTTACTTCACTGGGTACTGTCCTGGATCGCACCAAAGGCATCGGCCAGGGCTTCGATACCATGCGGATCGTACTCTCGATCAGCATCCTCTGCGAACACAGCGTGCTCACCAGCTACGGCAAGGCGGTGGAGGCACCGCTCTGGCTCAACCCGTTCAGCGGCGGGCCGATTGCCGCGCTGTTGCCGGTGTTCTTCGCGCTCAGCGGCTTCCTGGTCATGGGCAGCGCCGTCAGGACGGCGTCGCTGCGGGTGTTCCTGGCGGCGCGCGGCTTGCGTATCCTGCCGGCGCTCGCCACCGAAGTCACCGTGTCCGCCATCATCCTCGGCGCCTTGGTCACGACGCTGCCGCTGCGGGCCTATTTCACCGACCACGGCTTCCTGCGATATTTCGGCAGCCTGGCTGGCAACATCCAGACCTGGCTGCCGGGCGCGTTCACCGCCAACCCGTATCCCGACATCGTCAACGTCTCGCTGTGGACGATCGCGCCGGAAGTGCTCTGTTACGCCTACATCGCGTTCGTCATGGGGGCAGGTCTGCTCGGCCGCCGGCGCGGCCTGTCGCTGCTGATCGTCACCGCGACCGTGCTGGCGATCCTGGCCGAGTTGGCGGGTCTCGGCATCCGCGAAGCCGACCACCCGTTCCGGCCGCATACGTTGATCCTGGCGTTCGCGGCGGGCAATCTGCTGTTCCTGTGGCGCCATGCCGTGCCGTTCAGCCGGGCGTTGTTCGCCGCCTGCCTGCTGGTCGGCCTGGCGCTGGTCCCGCAACCGCGCTTCGCCACCCTGGCGATCCCGTTCCTCGCCTATGCCACGACCTATGTCGGTCTGCTGCGGCTGCCGGGGATCCCGCTGCTCGACCGCGGCGACTACTCGTACGGCATCTACCTGTACGCGATGCCGGTGCAGCAGAGCGTCGCGCACTTCCTGCCGCAACTGCGGGAGTGGTACTGGAGCATCCTGCTGGCGCTGCCGATCACCGTGGCACTGGCGATGCTCTCCTGGCGGTTCGTGGAGCAGCCGGCGCTGCGGCTGCGCAAGCGCCTCACCGGCCCGGCGCGGCGCCGGCCGGACAAGCGTGCCATGCCCGCCTCTCCCGCCGTGCTCGGGGTGATCGTGGCCTACAGCCTGTGGCTGTGTTCCATCCAGTACGGGATCCCGGTGCTGTCGGCGCATCGGCATTGGCTGTTGGCCGCGTTGGCCGCCTGCGGCATGGCCGCCCTGGTGTCCGCGGCGCACCGCCGCCCGGTCACAGCAGCCGCACCATGAAGGTGAGGTCGAGCCAGCGGTCGAACTTGCGCCCCACCTGCGGCAGCGTCCCCGCGGCGGTGAAGCGGGCGCGCTCGTGCAGGCGGGTCGACGCAGCGTTGCCGGCCTCGATTCCGCCCACCATGGCGTGCTTGCCCAGCGCGCGCGCGCGCGCCACCAGCGCTTCCAGCAGCGCACCGCCCAGCCCCCTGCCCTGCCACGCCGGATCGACGTAGAGCGAGTGCTCGACGGTGTGCAGGTAGCCGTCATGCGGGCGGAACGGGCCGAACGAGCCGAACCCCGCCACCGTGCCGTCCGCCTCGGCCACCAGCACCGGGAAGCCGGCCGCCAGCCGCTCCGTCATCCAGGCGCCGCGCGTCTCCAGCGTCGCCGGGGCTATGGTCCACAACGCGGTCGTCTCGGCGATCGCCTGGTTGGTGATCGCGAGGATGCGCGGCAGGTCGGCTTGCGTCGCCTCGCGCACGCTCACCGGCGAAGCGCGGCCGTTGCCGCCGCGTCGAGCGCGCCCAGCGCGTCGACCACGACGCGGTAGCTCTCGCGCGCGGCCGCGACCGAGACCAGGCCGTCGCGCACGTCGCGCGCCACCAACGCCGGGTCGCGCGCGGCAGGGTCGCCCATGCCGCCGCCGCCCGGCAACTGCAGCAACAGGTGCTCGCCGTCCGGCACGATTTGGAACCCCTTGGTGCGCAGCACGGCACCCGAGGCGAGATGCACGCCCCCGGGCGCCCCCGAGCGGCCGCCGTCGCGCCCTTTGGGCGGGTTGGCGACGCGGTCGAACACCGCGTTCACCGCGAACTCCAGCTCGCCCTTGGTGCCGATCTCCATGATCGGGCCGCAACCGCCGCGCGTCCGCCCCGGCCCACCGCTGTCGATGGTCAGCTCCTTGCGCCAGAAGATCACCGGCGCGACGTTCTCGGTCGCCTCGACCGGCATGGTGCGCACGCCGGACGGGAACGCGGTGCCGTCCAGCCCGTCACTGTCGGGGCGGGCACCGGTGCCGCCGGAGTTGAAGGTGATGACCTCGAAATCCGGCACCACGGCGCGGTTGCCGCCGGCTTGGCTCGAGACCGAGCCGCCGCCGCGCAACGGCGGGTTCCATAGGCAGGACGAGCCCTCCGCCGTGACCCGCGCCGGGACGGCCTGGTGCAGGCAGCCCATCATCAGGTCGGGCAGCAACTGCCCGATGACGTGGCGCACGGCGACGGGGTACGGGCGCGGCGCGTTCAGGATGCAGCCCTCGGGGATCGCCATGTTGAACGGCTCGAGGCTGGCCCAGTTGTTGGGGATTGAGGGCGCCACCACCACCTTGATGCCGAAGCAGGCGTAGGCGCGGCAATACGCCGCCGGCACGTTGATGCCGCGCGACGACAGGCCGGAGGTGCCGGCGAAGTCGACGTCGATGCGCTCGCTCCCGATCGTCATGCGCGCGCGCAGCGTCACCGGCGCCTCGTAGCCGTCGCTGCTGATCTCGCTCGCGAAAATGCCCGTCGGCAGCTTGGCGATCTCGGCCAGGGTGGCCCGCCGGCTCGCGTCGAAGATGAAGGAGGCGAGCGGGTCGAGGCTGTCCATGGCGAACTCGGCCATCATCTGCGCGAGCCGCCGGGCGCCGGCATCGTTGCAGGCGCACAGCGAGTAGATGTCGCCCTCGAGCTCGACCGGCAGGCGCGAGCCCATGCGCACGAAGTCGAAGAAGGTCTGGTTCGGCTGGCCTTGTTCGAAGCAGCGCACGATCGGGATGTACAATCCCTCCTCGAACACGCTGCGCCCGTCCGGCCCCATGCCGAGGCCGCCCACGTCGATCACGTGCGCGGTGTTGGCGAACAGCCCGGCGACGCGGCCGTCGTGGAACGCCGGTGTCACCACCGTGAGGTCGTGCAGGTGGCCGGTGCCGAGCCACGGGTCGTTGGTGATGTAGTGATCGCCCGGTCGCATCGTCGCGGCGGGGAACTTGCGCAGGAAGTGGCCCACGCTCTCCATCATCGAGTTGACGTGGCCGGGCGTGCCGGTCACGGCCTGCGCCAGCATCCGTCCGTGCAGGTCGAAGATGCCGGCCGAGAGGTCGCCCGCTTCGCGCACCGTGGTGCTGAAGGCGGTGCGGATCATGGTCTGCGCCTGCTCCTCGACCACGGCGATCAGCCGCTGCCACATCACCTGGCGCTGGATGTCGGCGAGTTGGTGGGCGGCGTTCATGAATCGCTCCGGGTCAGTTCGAGGTCGCCGCCGGCGTCGACGCGCGCGGTCCAGCCGGGTCCGACCAGGGTCGAGGTCTCGGCCTCGGCGATGATCGCGGGGCCGGACAGCGTGGCGCCCGGCGCCAAGCCGGCGCGCTCGTGGATCGCCCACAGCGCCACCTCGCCGGTCGCGGTGTCGCGCACCTCGCGATGGCCGCGCGCCACGGACGCTGTGGCGACCGCTGCGCGCAGCCCGCGCGGCGCGGCCGGCACGGTGGTTGCGACCAGGACGGCGTAGCTCAGCACCTCGACATCCGAGCCCGGCACCGGACGGTCGTAGAAGCGGGTGTACTCGGCGTCGTAGGCGGCGCGGATCGCGCCCATTTCGGCCGGCTCCAGCGCGCGCGCCGGCAGCGTCACGGCGATCTCGTGCCCCTGGCCGACATAGCGCATGAAGGCGATGCGGGTCTGCTCGGTCGCCGCCCCGAAGCTGCCCTGCGCCACCACGGCATCCGCCTCGCGCGCCATGTCGTCGAGCAACGCGTTGACCGCCGCCACGTCGAACGTCGAGAAGCGCTGGTACAGGCTGCGCACCACCTCGTAGCCGACCGGGGCGCGCAGGAAGCCGATGGCGCTGCCGACGCCGGCCCCGGCCGGAACCAGCACGCGGCTCACGCCGATCTTTTCGGCGACCCGGCAGCCATGCACCGGGCCGCCGCCGCCGAAGGCGATCATGGTGCGACCGGCGTAACCCTTGCCGCTCTCGATGGCGTGGACGCGCGCGGCGTTGGCCATGTTCTCGTCGACCATCTCGACCACGCCGAGCGCCGCCATGCCGGCGTCGAGCCCGAGCGGTGTCGCGATATCGGCGACCAGCGCCGCCTCGGCCGCGTCGCGGTCCAGCGCCATGCTGCCGCCCGCGAACCGCTCCGGGTCGTAGCGCCCGAGTGCGAGGTTGGCGTCCGTCACCGCCGGGTGCGCGCCGCCATGCCCGTAGCAGGCCGGCCCCGGATCGGCACCGGCGCTCTCCGGCCCCACCGCGATCACGCCGAGCGCGTCGACACGCGCCAGCGAGCCGCCGCCGGCGCCGATCTCGACCATCTCGATCACCGGGATGCGCAGCGGCAAGCCGGAGCCTTTGCGGAACCGTCCGATCCGCGCCACCTCGAAGCTACGCGAAGCCTGCGGCTTGAAGTCGTCGATCAGGCAGATCTTGGCCGTGGTGCCGCCCATGTCGAACGACAGCACGCGCTCCAATCCGCGCTCGGCGGCGATGGCGGCGGAGAAGATGGCGCCGCCCGCCGGCCCGCTCTCGACCAGGCGGATCGGGAAGCGGCACGCCGTCTCGACCGTGGTGAGCCCGCCGCCCGACAGCATCAGGAACACCGGGCAGGCCACGCCCATGTCGCGGAGCTCGCGTTCCAGCCGGGTCAGGTAGCGTTGCATCAGCGGCTGCACGTAGGCGTTGGCCGCCGTGGTCGAGAACCGCTCCCACTCGCGCATTTCGGGCGACACCTCGCTGGACAGCGAGGCCGCGACACCTGGCAGCGCCTCGGCCAGCAGGTCGCGCGCGCGGCGTTCGTGGGCGGGGTTGGCGAAGGCGTGCAGGAAACCGATCGCCAGGCTCTCGACCCGCTCGCGCGACAGCGTCGGCACCAGCGCCAGCAGCGCCGCCTCGTCGAGCGGGCGCAGCACGTGGCCCTCGTTGTCGAGCCGCTCCGGCACGCCGAGGCGCAAATGGCGCGGCACCAACGGCTCAGGCAGCCGGATGTTCAAGTCGTATTGGTCGTAGCGGCTCTCGTTGCCCAGGGCCAGCACGTCGCGGAAGCCGGCTGTCGTTATGAGCGCGGTGCGCGCGCCCTTGCGCTCGATCAGCGCGTTGGTGGCGAGCGTGGTGCCGTGGACCACGATCTGGATGTCGGACGCGACGAGGCCGGCGCCACGCAGCACGTCCCGCACGCCGGCGATCACGCCCTGCTCGGGCGCGGAGGGCGTGGTCAGCACCTTGGCGGTGGTCCGCTGCCCGGCGTGCTCGATGGCGAGGTCGGTGAAGGTGCCGCCGATGTCGACCGCGAGGCGGGCGCTTGGAGCTGTCATGCCCGTGTTGTGAAGCCAAACCGCGGGGGCGGGAAGGGGCG
>CAXTVL010000100.1:8133-8656 GCA_964247515.1 uncultured Acetobacteraceae bacterium
CACCTGAGCCCCGCCGCGGCGGGGCTCAGGTGACGCTGTGCGCCAGCAGCGTGGCGGTGCTCAGGCCGTAGCTCTGGTGCAGGTAGGCGAGTTCCTTGCCCGACACCTGGATCGAGGTGTCGCCACCGACCGCGACCGCCTGGACGTACTGGCCCAGCGTCGAGCTGTCGCCGCTCCAGCCGGCCGCGGTCAGCGCCGGGCGGAGGTCGTAGGTGTCGCTGTTCGGCAGGTTGGCGTAGATCTGGGTGTCTGCCCCAGGCTCGAGGACGATGGTGTTCTTGTCGCCGCTTTCGTCGATGCGGTTCTGGGCGCCCTTCAGGTCGACCACGCTGCCGGACCCGGCCATGCGCACGTAGTCGTTGCCGCCGGACAGGTTGATCTGGCTGCCGCCCGCGAAGGCCATCACGGTGACGTTGCCGCTGCTGGCGTTCAGGATGTCGCCGCTGCCGACCAGCTGCACCACGTTGTCGAGGCCGTCGAGATTGACGGTGGTGTTGCTGCCGGCGACCACGCTGGTCTGGCC
>CAXTVL010000101.1:0-4793 GCA_964247515.1 uncultured Acetobacteraceae bacterium
CACGAGGCAGCTCGCCGCGGCGGCGAGGCAGGCCGGCAGCAGCTTCGCCGAGAACATCTACCGGGTGGCCAAGGCGCGCGGCTTCGGCGCCGGGGCCGGCGGCGGCGAGGCGGATGACAGCCGGCTCGACACCATCGCGCGCGGGCAGCAGCTCGCGGCGGGCGTGGGCAGCGCCGGCCGGGCGCCGGCGGCGACGCTCACCCGCGACAAGGCGGCGGCGATGTCGGCGGACGCCTTCGGGCGGCTGTCCGAGGCGCAGCAGATGCGGCTGCTCGGCGGCGGCTGACGTCGCGGGACGTGCGTGGGTCCGGCGCGCCACGAAGCGCCGTCCGGTGTGATGCGGGCCGCCTCCCGCGTCTTCGATCGCCCCTCGTTGCGGGCGGCCGTGCCGCGGGCCTCGCGGCGCAACCGTTCAACCGCACACATAGGGGACAGGCCACATGGCCGTTCAGTCTTTCGGCGTCAACGACGCCCTCACCGTCAAGCTGTGGGCCAAGAAGCTCTCGGTCGAGGCGCTCAAGGCCACGCAGCTGCAGAAGTGCATCGGCACGCCCCGCTCCGCGCTGGTGCAGATGCGCGACGAGCTGTCCAAGGGTCCGGGCGACACCGTGACCTACGGCCTGCGGATGCAGGCGACCGGGCCGGGCGTGCAGGGCGACGGCACGCTCGAGGGCAACGAGGAGGCGCTGGCCACCTACAGCGACAAGCTGATCGTCGACCAGCTGCGCCACGCGCACCGCTGGTCGGGCAAGATGAGCCAGCAGCGCGTGCCGTTCGAGGCGCGCGAGGAGATGCTGTCGAGCCTGACCGACTGGTGGGCAGGGCGTCTGGACTTCGCGTTCTTCCAGCAGATCGCCGGCTACACCCTCACCACCGACACCCGCTACACCGGCAACCAGGCGGTGCCTGCCACCGACGCGCTGCACTACCTGAACGCGGCCAACATCCCCACCACCAACGGCCTTGCCGCGCCGACCAACACCGACACCGACGTCGCCACGATGACCTACAGCTCGGCCGGGGGCGCCACGCTGTCGTCGGCCTTCTCGCTGTCGATGATCGACCGCGCCAAGGAACGCGCCAAGACGATGACGCCGGCGATCCGGCCGGTGAGGATCGGCGGCAAGGACTGGTTCGTGGCGTTCCTGCACCCCAACCAGGTGACGGACCTGCGCACCAACCCCAACCCCGGCGGCTGGTTCGACATCCAGAAGGCGGCGATGACCGGCGGCGAGCTGGCCGACAACCCGTTGTTCACCGGCGCGCTCGGCACCTACAACGGCGTGGTGCTGCACGAGGACGCACGCGTGCCGGCCGGCATCTCGCAGGGCGGCGTGGCATTGCCGCAGGTGCGTCGGGCGATCTTCTGCGGCGCGCAGGCGGCCGGCATCGCGTTCGGCAAGAACGACAGCTTCGGCAAGTTCGACTGGGTCGAGGAGCTGTTCGACTACGAGAACCAGCTCGGCACCTCGGCCGGCGCGATCTTCGGGCTCAAGAAGACGCAGTTCAACGGCCAGGACTTCTCGACCATCGTGATGTCCAGCTTCGCCGCCAGCCACTAAGGGGCACTGAAAATGGCAACCTACTTCAGCAACAAGGTGGTGCTCGACCCGAACACCGGCCTCAACGTCATCCCGCCGCGCTACTACGAGACCGGCGACGTGGTGAACGTGGCGGTCGTGACCTTGCCGGTCGGCGCCCAGCTCGCCGTCGGCGACACGCTGCAGCTCATCGACGTGCCGGCCGGCTGCACCTACACGAGCTTCACGCTCGACAGCGACAAGGTGGACAGCTCCGGCAGCCCGACGCTCGCGTTCAACGTCGGCGACGCGGGCAACCCCAGCCGCTTCTTCGGTGCCGCGGCGGTCTCGCAGGCCGGCGGCACGGTCTACCCGACGGCCGCCGGCAGCACCGGCACCCGCACCACGGGCGTGACACGGTTGCTGGCCACCGTCACCGGGGCGCAGGCCGGAGCCGTCACCGGATCGGCCAAGTCGATCCGCTTCGTCATCTACTACGCAGCAGACGTGTAAGGGAGCAGGGACATGGCAAAGGGCTGGAGCGGATCGCCCAAGCACACCGCGAGCAAGAGCGCCGGGATCAACCCGGCGCCGCGCACCGTCGTGCAGTCGCCGGGCAACAGCCGGGTCGGGCTGAAGGTGACGGCCAACGACGGCTCGCAGAAGGGCATGACGGCCGGCATCAAGAAGGGCAAGTGACCGACACGCCCTGCCGCCGCCGCGCGATCTGGTCGGCTCGCGACGCAGCCGCCGCCCAAATCGAGGTGTTTCCGGCGCAAGTGATGGCGCCGGAGCCGGTCGTGGTCGCGGTGGCGTGGTCTGAGCCGCCGCCGCCGCCGCCGTTGCCGGCCAAGCCGGCGGCCGCATTGTCCAGGATCGCACGCAAGCCGAAAAAGCGCCCCTGATGCCCTCGTATGGCACCCTGGGCACGTTGCAGGCGCGTTTGGCGGACGAGGTGCTGGGCGGTGTCACCGCGCAGCAGGCGCTGAACGCCATCTGCGACGCCATCGCGCGCTACCAGGACGAGCGCTTCTGGTTCAACGAGTTCCGCATGGAGCTCGGCGGCGACAGCTCGCTCGACGGCGTGGCCACGGCCGGGTTGCAGGCGTCGATCCTGGGCATGGTGTTCCCGCAGCCGTCGACCGCGCCCGGGCAGGAGTACTACGCCCCTGCCACGGCCAGCGGCGCCGCGTGGCCGTTCCTGCAGGCGGTGAGCCGGGTCAGCACGATGTCGGCGCTGGTCTCGGGCAACCGCTACAAGCTGCGCGCCCGCACGCCGGAGTGGTTCGACGACACCTCGCTCAACCCGTCCTGGCGCGCCATGCCGACCGACTGGACGTTCGTGGCCGGCCGGGTGCGGGTCTACCCGGTGCCGGACCAGGCATACCCGGTGCTGTTCACCGGCACGGCGCTGTGGCCGCTGCCGGCGCAGGCGAGCGACGCCTCGCCCTGGCTCACCACGGGGGAGGGCGAGGAGCTGACGCGGGTCGCGGCCGCGGCGATGCTGTACCGGCGGGTGCTGCGCAACCCGGACATGGGCGCCGCCATGGACGAGGAGGAGCAGCGCGCCGCCGGGCTGGTCCGCTCCAAGTCCGACCTGCGCACGGCGCCGGCCGGCATCCGCCCGAAATCGTGGTTCTGAGCCGATGAAGCTCGCGGTCGCGGCGTTCGAGCCCGACAAGGCGCCGATGGAGGGCGGCACCAGCCTGGCCTCAGGCGTGCTGCCGGTCTCACCGGCCTCGTATGGCCCGGCGCCGGCGCCGGCTCCCTACGGCACCAACGCGCTGGTGCAGCCGACCGGGCTGTGGGCGTTCGAGTTCTACCCGGGCATGGGCAACCTGTTCTCGATGGACTGCCTCAACCAGATCACCCCGATTGTCTCGCTGTACCGCATCCAGGCGCAGAAGATCGCCGCCGGCTCGACCTCCGGCGCGTGGAGCGCGTTCCCGATCGCCGGCGCGACCCACGGTGCCGGGGCGCTGAACACGCCGCTCGGGCGCCAGGAGAACATGACGAGCTTCAAGTCGCTCGTGCTGATGTCGGCGATCTACATGCCGGTGCAGCAGATGACGATCAGCGCCGCCGGAATCGTCACCGGCGTCACCACGCTGGTCAACTCCTCGGCCTACCCGAACGCGCCCTATGGCCAGTACATCGCGACCGTCCGCGACTTCCTGTTCCTGGGCAACACCTACGACCCGGTCGGCGGCTGGGGTCCGAGCCGGGTGTGGTGGTCGGCGCTGAACGACCCGACTGCATGGCCGACACCGGGCAGCGCCGCGGCGCAGCAGGTGCAGTCCGACTACAACGACTTCCCGGCGCCGCTGGGACAGGTCACGGGGCTGGCCGGCAACCTGGCCAACTGCGACGTGGCCGTGTTCTTCGAGCACGGCATCATGCGCGGCACCTATGTCGGGCCGCCGGCGGTGTTCGACTTCACGCTGGTCCAGGGCGCGCAGGGCACCATCTCGCCGAGCTCGATCGTGGCCGTCGGCGGCCTGGTCTACTACGTCTCCGACAAGGGGTTCTTCGCGTTCGACGGCACGGTGCCGGAGCCGGTCGGCCGCAACCGCGTCGACGCTTACTTCTTGGGTTCCTGCCTCGACCGGACGCGGGTCGCGTCCTGCTACCGGCCGGAGACCAACATCGTGCGCTGGGCGTATCCGGTCGGGCCGCTGGACACCCGGGTGCTGCACTACGGCATCTCGGCCGACCGCTGGACGGTGCTCGACTGGCCGTATTCGCCGGTGTCGATGTGCAACAGCGTCATCCCGATGAGCGGCTCGGTCACCGGCGCGCCGCCGCAGACCCAGACCTTCATGCTGGGCAACACCAGCCTCGGTCCGCCCGGCACGGGCGGTGTCGCCAACCTCTACGCCATCAACGGAGCGGCGATGCAGGCGCAGGTCGGCACCAACGAGGTGCAGCCGGTGCCGGGCCGCAAGACGTTCATCCGCGGCGTGCGCCCGCTGGCCGACGGCGCCGGCTCGACCGTGACCGCGATCACCCGCGACAACGAGACCGACCCGCTGTTCTGGAACCCGCCGGTGGCGCAGGACGCGAGCGGGCTGGCGCCGATGCGCGCGGAAGGCCGCTACGCGCAGTTCACCGTGAGCTTCCCGCCGGGCGCCGCTTGGACGCACATCGAGGGCGTCGACGTCGACGGCGTGCCGAGCGGGGCGCGCTGATGCCCGTCACACCGAAGGTGGGCTGAATGCCCGTCACACCGAAGGTGGGCTGATTGCCCGTCACACCGAAGGTGGGCTGATGCCC
>CAXTVL010000101.1:4893-8566 GCA_964247515.1 uncultured Acetobacteraceae bacterium
TGCCCGTCACACCGAAGGTGGGCTGATGCCCAACGTTGCGGCACGGCCGCGCGTGCCGCTGGCTTTGGCGGACGAGGCGCAGCACCGGCGGATGATCGCCGAGGCGACCAACCGGCTGCTCGAAGGCAAGAGCAGCAACACCGTCGTGCTGACGCTGGCCGCGTCGGCCACGTCGACCATCCTGGTCGACAGCCGCATCTCGGGCATGACCTGCATCGCCCTCATGCCACAGACACCGGACGCGGCCGCGGCGCTGGGCAGCATCAGCATCGTCTGCGCCAACGGCCGCGCGGTGCTGTCCCACGCCAGCGCCACGAGCACGGACCGGACCTTCACCGCCGCCCTCATCGGCTGAGGACCCTCGCATGTACATGCCGACCAACGCCGCGGTGCCCGGGGGGGCCACGCTGTCGCCTGGCCAGCCGCTCACCCCGCAGCAAATCGCGATGCTGCAGCGGATGCAGGGGCAGGGCGGCCTCAACGGCGGTGGCCAAAACGCGTCGGCGCCGTTCGGCATGGCCGGCTTGGGCACTGGCGGTCCAAGCATCGGTGGTATGAGCACCGGGCAGGCGCTGGCCGGGCTCGGCTAGCGGATGCAGAGCTTCGCCGCGCCGAACAGCGCGCCGGACGGATCGCAGAACAACACTCCGAACGCCCCGCAGCCCAGCGGCCACGGCCTGTTCGGCGGCCTGTTCGGCGGTGGCGGCGGCAGCGTCCCGGACGGGTCGGCCAGTGCCAACCAGGACTATGGCAGCATCGGCGGCGGACGCCTGCTCGGCGCCGCGAGCTTCGCGCCGGGGCCGATCGGCATGGCCGCCGGCGCCGCGAACCTGGTCCGGCGCGGCTTCAACACGGTGAACACAGACCAGGAGCTCGACCGCCGCGGCGAGCAGCCGCTGGGCCCCGGGCAGACGGCCGGAAGCCTGCTCGGCCTCAACGGCTACGGGTCGGGCAACGCCGGGACCGCCGACGCGATCGGACGGCAAGCCTACCAGCCTGGCCTCTCGCCGATGGCCGCGGGAGGTGTCACGCCGAGCTACGGCATGGACGGCGGCGGCGGGATGCCGATGGGTACTGGGATCGGCCCAGCTACGCCGTCGATGGCGGGCGGAAACAGCAATGGCGGCGCCAACAACCCCGGCGGCGGGCTCGGCCACACCCCGGCGAGCACGGCGGACAACAGCACCCACTCGGACGGTTTCTCGGGACGCGAGGGCTGGGCCACCGGCGGCGAGGTCACCGGCCCGATCTCCGGCGGCCGGGCGGCACCGCCCGGCCTGGTGCGCGGCTCGGCGCCCGGCACCGCGGACACGGTGATGCGGCAGGTGCCGTTCGGCTCGTTCGTGATCCCGGCCGCCTCGGTCTCGGCCATGGGCGGCGGCAACACCGCGGCCGGCGCCAAGTCGCTGCAGCAGGCCCTGCCGCACGTCGCGGCCCATGGCGGCCCAGCGGTCGACGCGCCCGTGTCGAGCGGCGAGATGGTGGTGTCGCCCCAGCAGCTCGCCAAGATCGGCGGCGGCGACCCGCGCAAGGGAATGCTGCTGCTGCGGCAGATGCTGGGGCACGGGGCGCCGCCGCTCGGGATGGCCCCTCCGCCAATGGCCCGATGACCTGCAGCATCCGCCTCGTCGGCCAGTCCTGGCTGTTCTGGTTCAAGCAGGTCGAGCCGCACTTGCAGTCGATGGCGGACGGCTCCGGCGGCCGCTTCCTGCGCGGCGACATCGAGCGCGCGATCCTGGTGCGCGACTACCAGCTCTGGCCGCTGCTCGACGACGGCGAGTGCGTGGCGGCCGTCGTCACCGAGATCGCCGGCTACCCGCGCCTGCGGGCGTTGCGACTGATCGGCTGCGCCGGGCGCGACCGCGACGCCTGGCTCGGGCTGCACCGCCACATCGTCCGCTGGGCGCGCGACCAAGGCTGCGAACGGATGGAGGCGCTGTGCCGGCCCGGTTGGGCGCGGGCGCTGGCGCCGCTGGGCTACCGAACCCGCCACCTGCTGTTGGAAGGGCCGATCGATGCGCCTCTGGCCTGACCACTCCCGCGACGCCATGGGCGTCTGCCACTTCGGCGGCAGCTCGAAGCCGTCCGGCACCACCACCAACACCACGACGTCGGCGCCGTGGTCGGGGCAGATCCCGGACATCACCCAATCGCTCGGCAACGCGCAGCAGCTCTACAACCAGGGCAATTTCGGCGCGGGCGGCGCGTTGGCGCCCAACTACTACCCCGGCCAGGTCCAGGCGCAGCAGAACGCGCAGCAGACCGCGGCCGGCAACCAGGCGTTCGCGCAGGGCATGGCCGGGGGCGGCTCGGCGCTGCAGGCGGCGAACCAGGGCGTGTCGAACTACGCCAACGGCAGCCAGGTGAACGCCGACCCGGGCAGCGCCACGGCGGCGCAGTTCGGCAGCGGCGCCTATGTCGGCGGCCCCGCGCAGGGGCTGATGTCGCAGGTCGCGGCCAACGCCGGGCGGACCGGCAACGACTTCGCCACCGCGTTCGACGGCTACGCCTCCAACGCGCTGAACAATCCCGGGTCGCAGATGCAGCAGGCGACCGCGAACGGGGCGATGCTGACCGCGCGGAACCCGTATTTCCAGCAGATGGCGGCGACCACGCTGGCCAACACCATGCCGCAGATCCAGTCGGCCTACGCCGGCGCCGGGCGCGACGACAGCGGGCTCGCGGCGCGCGCCGCCTCGGAGGGCGCCAACGACGCGATCGGCGGCCTGGCCTACCAGAACTACAACCAGGGCCTGCAGAACCAGCTCACCGCGCAGCAGAACATCGCCGGCAACTATCTGCAGGGGCAGGCGCAGCGGTCCTCGGACCTCAATTCGGCGGCGGCCATCGCCAACCAGACCAACCAGACGCAGCTCGGCGCGGCGCAGGACATCGGCGGCCTGACCACGCAGCAGCAGCAGCTCCAGCTCCAGGGCGCGCAGCAGCAATCGGCGAACTACCAGGCGGGGGTCGGCAACGCGCTCAAGGCCGGGCTGGTGGCGCCGACCATCGACCAGCAGGCCATGGCGGAGAACGCCAACGCGCAGGCCTACGGCAACCAGCTCTACAACCAGCAACAGGCCAACAACTCGCAGGCGCAGGCGCAGTACAACTACACGCAAGGCCAGCCGCTGATGGCGCTGCAGAACTTCAACAACCTCATCCAGGGCAATTACGGCAGTTCGCAGCAGCAGTCGTCGCCGTATTACATGAACAGCACCGCCAACACGATCGGCGGCATCGGCGGCCTGGTCGGTATCGGCAACGGCCTGTTCGGCAAGCAGGGGCTGGTCAGCAGCCTGTTCGGGTAGGGCGCCATGGGGTTCTTCGACGATCCGACCACGATGGGGATGCTGGGCCTGGCCGGCGGGTTCGCGCAGGCCGGGATGCCGTCGAGGATGCCGGTGCCGCTCGGCGCGGCGCTCGGCCTGGGCGGGCAGGGCATGATGCAGGGGATGCAGGCCGGGCTGGAGGGGCAGCTCAAGCAGCAGCAGGTCCAGGCGGCGGCCATGCAGAACCAGTACAACCAGGCGCTGATGCCGGCCAAGATGCAGGCGTTCCAGGGCGCGTTCGGCGGCGGCGGCGCGCCTGGTGGCTTCGGTGGGCCGCCCGGCGGCTTCGGTGGCCAGCAACAGCAACAAGGGCCGGGGCTGCTGAGCCGCATCGGCACCGG